>JBOHIT010000337.1:0-7249 GCA_050726155.1 Bradyrhizobium sp. | reverse complement strand
ACGCCGTTTTGCGATGCGCCGGTGGCGGCGACGCGGACGTCACCTGCCGGGGTCTTGGCGACGAACACGCCGGTCAGGGCGAAGCGCGACGCCGGGTTGTTGAACTTGGAATAGCCGGCCTTGGCCTGAACCGGAAACGACACGGCGGTGATGATTTCACCGTCGTCGAGCGCTGTCGTGAACAGGCCCTTGAAGAAATCATCCGCCGCTATCGAGCGCTTGTTGGTTTTGACGGTGGCACCGAGTGCCAGTACCGCCGCGGGATAGTCGGCCGCGGGATCGTTGTTGGCGAGCGAACCGCCGATGGTGCCGCGATGTCGCACCGCCGGATCGCCGATCAGCGAGGCGAGGTAAGCCAGCGCCGGGATCGCCTTTTGCACGGTGCTGCTCGAGGCCACGTCGTAATGGGTCGTCGCCGCCTTGATCATGATGCCGTCACCGGTTGGTTCGATCCCGATCAGCTCCTTGATCTTGCCGAGATCGATCACGTCGGATGGCGAGGCCAGCCGCTGCTTCATCACGGGGATCAGCGTGTGACCGCCGGCGAGGTATTTCGATTCCGAGCCTTTGCCGAACAGCGCCACGGCTTCGTCGACCGAGGAGGGGCGATGGTATGTGGTCTCGTACATGGTTCTCTCCCTCTCAACCGTGAATGGCGTGCCAGACGCGATCGGGCGTCGCCGGCATTTCGAGTTTGTTGTTGCCGATCGCATCCGTGATCGCGTTGATCACGGCAGCGGAAGCACCGATCGCACCGGCCTCGCCGCAGCCCTTGACGCCGAGCGGATTGCCCGGACACAGCGTCGTGGTGTGGTTCAGCTTGAACGACGGCAGGTCGTCGGCGCGCGGCATGGCGTAATCCATGAACGACGCCGTCAGCAATTGACCCGAACTGTCATACACCGCGCCTTCCAGCAGCGCCTGGCCGATGCCCTGGGCGAGACCGCCATGGACCTGGCCTTCGACGATCATCGGGTTGATCAGCCGTCCGAAATCGTCCGCCGCCACGAAGTTGACGAAGGAGGTCTTGCCGGTGCCGGGATCGACTTCGAGCTCGCAGATGTAGGCGCCGGCCGGGAAGGTGAAGTTGGTCGGGTCGTAGAACGCGGTCTCCTTCAGGCCGGGCTCCATGCCGTCGGGCAGATTATGCGCGGTGTAGGCGGCGAGTGCCACCATCGGCAGCGCGATCGACTTGTCGGTGCCGGTCACCTTGAACTCGCCATTCTCGATCACGATGTCGTTCTCGGAAGCCTCTAACGCGTGGGCGGCGATCTTCTTGGCCTTGGCCTCCATCTTCTCCATCGCCTTGATGATGGCGGTGCCGCCGACCGCGAGCGAACGCGAGCCGTAGGTGCCCATGCCGAACTGCACTTTATCAGTATCGCCGTGGACGATCTGCACCTGGCTGATGGGAACGCCGAGCCGTTCGGCGACGAGCTGACAGAACGTCGTCTCATGGCCCTGGCCGTGGCTGTGCGAACCCGTCAGGATCTCGATGGTGCCGACCGGGTTGACGCGGACCTCGGCGGACTCCCACAGGCCGACGCCGGCGCCGAGACTGCCGACCGCCTTCGACGGCGCGATGCCGCAGGCCTCGATGTAGCAGGACAGCCCGATGCCGCGCAGCTTGCCCTCGGACTTGGCTTTCGCCCTGCGGGCCGGGAAGCCGGCGTAATCGATCGCCTTCATCGCGGCGTCGAGCGAGGCGCCGAAATCGCCGACATCATAGGCCATGATCACCGGCGTCTGATGCGGGAATTGGGTGATGAAGTTCTTGCGGCGCAACTCCGCCGGATCGACCTTCAACTGCCGCGCCGCCGTCTCCAGCAGCCGTTCCACCACAAAGCTCGCTTCGGGCCGGCCCGCGCCGCGATAGGCGTCGACCGGGGTGGTGTTGGTGTAGACGCTGATCACTTCCGCAAAGATGTTGGGGATGTTGTACTGGCCCGACAGCAGTGTCGCGTAGAGATAGGTCGGCACCGAGGACGAGAACAGCGACATGTAGGCGCCGAGATTGGCGTAGGTTTTGACGCGCAAGCCGGTGATCTTGTTGTTGGCGTCGAGCGCCAACTCGGCCTTGGTCAGATGGTCGCGGCCATGGGCGTCGGTCAAAAAGGCTTCGGAGCGATCGCCGGTCCACTTCACCGGACGCCCCACCTTCTTGGAGGCCCACAACGCCACCATCTCCTCAGGGTAGATGAATATCTTGGAGCCGAAGCCGCCGCCGACATCGGGCGCCACCACGCGCAGCTTGTGTTCGGGGGCGATATTGTAGAACGCCGACAGCACCAGGCGCGCGACGTGCGGATTTTGCGAGGTCGTGTAGAGCGTGAAGTGTTCTTCGGCTTCGTTGTATTCGCCGATCGCCGCGCGCGGTTCCATCGCGTTCGGCACCAGCCGGTTGTTGGTGATGTCGAGCGACACCACGTTGGCCGCCGCCTTGAAGGCGGCTTCGGTGGCGGCTTCCTCGCCGATGGTCCAGTCGTAGATCACGTTGCCGGGCGCTTCGGGGTGAAGCTGCGGCGCGCCTGTCTTGATGGCCGCGCGAATATCGGATGCGGCCGGCAATTCCTCGTAAGTGACGACGACGGCTTCGGCGGCGTCCTTGGCCTGGTTCTTGGTCTCGGCGATCACGACCGCCACGGCCTGGCCGACGAAGCGCACGGTCTCCGGCGCCATCGCCGGCCATGCGCCCATCTTCATCCCGGTGCCGTCTTTCGAGGTGATGGCCCAGCCGCAGATCAAATTGCCGACCTTGTCATCGACGATCTGCTGCCCGGTCAGGACGCCGACCACGCCCGGCATCTTCATGGCCGCGGAGGAATCGATGCTCTTGACCTTGGCATGGGCATGCGGGCTGCGGATGAAATGCGCGTGGGTCAGGCCCACCATTTTGATGTCGTCGACGTAACGGCCCTTGCCGGTAATGAAACGGCGGTCTTCCTTGCGCACAACGCTTGCGCCAATGCCTTCAACGCCCATGTTCTGTCCTCCCAACCGGAGTTATTGTTTCCGCCATTTCCATCGAAACGAGGCGGTCTTTGAATGCGTGTGGTGGTGCCCTGCGGCAGCTATTCGGCGGCCTGCGCGACCTGCATGCGGCCGGCGGCATCGAGCACCGATTTGACGATGTTGTGGTAGCCGGTGCAGCGGCAGATATTGCCTTCGAGCTCGTGCCGGACGGTTGCCTCGTCGAGCTTGCCGCCATAGCGGTGCACGATATCGATCGCCGACATGATCATGCCCGGGGTGCAATAGCCGCATTGCAGGCCGTGATTGTCGCGGAACGCCGCCTGCATCGGGTGCAGTTCGTCGCCCTTCGAGATGCCCTCGATGGTGGTGATGTTGGACCCGTTGGCCTGGCCGGCCAGCACGGCACAGGATTTGACCGCCTTGCCGTCAATATGGACGACGCAGGCGCCGCATTGGCTGGTGTCGCAGCCGACATGGGTCCCGGTCAGGTTCAGGTTCTCGCGAAGCAGATGGACCAGGAGGGTCCGGTCCTCGACGTCGGCTGAGACAGCCTTGCCGTTCACCGTCAATTTGATGGTAGACACGCGTGATACCTCCCGATGTTTTATAATTATTCCAATTAGAAACAGCGGCGAGGAAACTTGCAACTGGGATTTTGGTCGCGCGGGTCATTGTGATGACACACGCAGCGCGGCCGATTGGCTCATGGGTACTTTGGTCGTTCCGGAAGGGCGGGGCGGGGGACCGCCCGACCGGCGCAAGGGATGAGGCAACAATGCCGATGCATGGCGAGCCCTGGACCGCAACTTTGGTGAAGGTCCCGGACAAAATGCACCCTTCCGGCGCCGCAACCCAGGGAAACCGGGGCTGAATTTACTCACCCTTATCCATTGTGCCCTAGTTTTACGCAGGGATTAGGGGGCTGGGGCTCCTCGTTCCGGTTTTCAAAATGAAGACGGGGGGTCGAGGTGGGACTGCTGAAGCGTACCGGGTCGTTCGCGATCAAACTCCCAACCTTTCGATTTCGCGCCAAGATCATGCTCGGCTTTGCCGTGACGCTGGCCATTTCGGCGGCCACGTGCGGCCGGCCTTGAACACGTCGCGCCAAGTGTTGCAAGGCAAGCCGTGATCGACGCGACTGAAATCCTCAAGGCGACATACCCGAACCTCACGGTACGCGTCCTCGACTACCTGATCTGGAACTATGAGTCCCGGCTTAAGGGATCAAAGCCTGGGCCCCCTTCGACATAGCGAGACAGTTGCTAGTCGGCCTCGCCGCACCGCGCCGTCGTATTTCGGGAGCCGTAAGGCTGCTCGGTTGTTGTCAATTGGACGAGACAAGCGCCGCTAGTTCGGCTTGCTTCCGCTTGACCGCATTTAACTGGGAACTGAACCACGCTATATCGACGTTGCTATTTGCGACATCATCCTCCAACTGCGCGAGCAGTGTGTACTGCTCTCGGATCAGCGGGGCTAGCTGATCGTCTTTGAATGCCGCAATCAGGTGCGCGTCGTCATCCCTGTACTCGTCGACCGCGTCGAGTATCGCTTCCATCATGCCAACGTCGAGTGATTTGATCTCCTTGTGCAGCAAGTAGTGCAGTTCCAGTTCGGCATCTTTCACTTTGTCTAAGCTGTAGGACTTCATGCCGACAGTAATCAGGCAACTGTCGGAGAGAACTGCCATCAGCCAGCGTTGCGTCAGCAGCAAGCGCAGATTCCTCTCGTCGGCGTCCTTCGCCCAATCTGCATCGTTGCACATGAAGGACCATGCCGCGACGTGCTTGGCACCTTGCGAGGCGACGTATGCTGCTCGCCATGTTCGCTCTATCATGATCAGCTTGAGGAGCCGTGACTTTTGCATTTGCCACGTTGCTTCATTTGCAACCATCTCAAGCTGCGACTTGCAGAAATCCCGCCAGTAATCGAGCAAGCTGACTCCGGTCCTGCCCACCAGACCTGCTGCAAGGCGCTTCCAATCAGCGGGCAACGGCGGCGATGTAATAATTTTGTCGGCGTCTTTCAGCAGCTCATTGTACGTCAGAGATCGGTGGAAAAGTGCTTTGAAGAATGCCATTTCTTGCGCCTCAACGTCGCTCGAAGCTAGTCTACATAAAATTGCAACTGGGAATAGGCAGTCCGAGCCGGCTCTTCTGAAAATAGCCGATGCTGAATCAACCACCTAGCGTTGAGTGAGGCCAAACGCTATCTTGAATGCTTGAACAGGCCGCTTATGGAGGAACCCTTGCCGCAAATGACTGATCCCCACGACGCCCTGCCGTCGTTTGAGCAAGCGTTGCGCAGTGGTGAATTGAAAATACAAGCAGGAGCGTTAGACCGGGAGCTCATCGTTCACCTCGATCAGCCTACACCGGGTGTCAATCGGATGACTTATGCAAAACTGGACGGAAAGAAAGTGGTGGGCTTGGTTCAAATGGTCCCTGCCGGCTTTATAGACGGTCTGCCTTGCTTCCAAGCCGGCATCGCCGTTGCTAAGAAATACCGTCGGAAGGGACATGCCGCACGCATTTTCACGGCCGTCGTGGCAGAAATGAAGCACGGGTTTGCGCGAGCTAACATTAAGTCGTTTTACGTCGAAGCAATCGTCAGCGTAGATAACGAGCCATCAAAGCGGCTCGCGGCTGCGACGCTATCTCCAACTCCGGCCGAAGTGACTGATGAGCTTTCAGGGCTGCCAGCGTTGCAGTACCTCCTGAAAGTGTGAAGTCATCATCCGATTACTGTTAAGTCCGGTAGACTCCATGAGATCCGTGTTCGCAGATGCCAAGCGACGGCAAGAAATTCAAGAAATTGAATTCCGGTATTTTCGGAGGCGTGCCAGCGATGAAATCCCAGCGATATGTAAATCGATCAAGCGCTTCGATGCCTTGGAGCGCGAGTTTGGATTTTGGATTGATAAGTCGAACGGAGAGGATCATCTCCAAATCAATTTCGGCAAACGAAAAATGGGCATCAATGATCTTGATGAAAAGCCCGCGGTGGAGAAGGGGCCGAGCCTTGTTTACACGCTTGGTCGGACTAACGGCGTGGTATCGACGGTTCTCTATCCGGCAAATTCGACACTAGGCGGCGTTGAAGAGGATCACATCTTTCTTAGGATCGGCTCGTATAGCGCGCACCAACTATTGTCTCGACTTCGATCAGATATGAAAGATTTGGTATCCTATGCCTTTATCTCCAGTCTCGAGACCGAGCCATCGATCCGCGACAAGGTACGATTTCGCTGGCTTAGAAGTACTCACCCCCACTCGAAAGAAAAGAAATTCGTTCGCCCACTGACGCCCGGCGGGCTTTTAACATCCGCGTCTAAGTTCACGATGATGTCGCTCGTCATCGCTTTGTTGAGACCGCTAGGGCTGGTTTTTGCCTATCTGCTTTTGGTTTACTTGGGTTTCGCGAACTTGGCGCAGCATCTCCGCTGAATGCGGATAGGGTCTGGCAATGCCGCTTGGTCGCGGCTGTCTTTGTGATGACACACGGTCGCGCCGGCGATCAGTCCTGGCTCGGATCGTTACCGAAGGCTGCTTCGGGGCCGGCCGATAGGTGGTCGGGGAAGATGCGACGCCTGTGGGATGACGAACCCTTGGTATCTCAAGTCGGCCATTGGCCTCCAACTTTGGTAGTGGCGCGGCCAATCTCAGCCACAACCCTCGGGCCCCGGCCCCGAATTTACACACCCTTATCCATTCTGCCCTAGTTTTGCGCAGGGGGTTGGGGCCGGGGGGCCCCATTTCCGTGTTTTCAGAATGAAGACGGGGGTCGAGGTGGGATTACTGAAGCGTACCGGGTCGTTCTCGATCAAACTCCCAACCTTTCGATTCCGCGCCAAGATCATGCTCGGCTTTGCCGTGACGCTGGCCATCTCGGCGGCCAGCATGGGCTTTGCCTATCTCGGATTCGAACATGTTTCCGGCGGCGTCGACGCCTACCGGCGCAGCGTGCGCGAGGCGGATTTATCGCGCGATATCGACCGTGAACTGATCTCCTACCGCTCGCTGGCCCGCTATTTCGTGGTCACCGGCAAGGAAGAAGACGCCAAGGCGGCACTGGCGGCCGAAGCCGGGCTGAAGGAAGCCATCATTGCCTCGATGAAAGGCACCACCAATCCGACGCGGCTCGAGCAGGTCGTGAAGCTGGAGCGCGAATTCCGCGCCTTCACCAAGATTTTCGCTGACATCGTCAAGGTCAAGGAAGAGAGTACGCGGATCGCGCAGAACCAGCTCTCCCGTAGCGGCATGTCGTTGCAGTACAAGGT
>JBOHIT010000336.1:0-3340 GCA_050726155.1 Bradyrhizobium sp. | reverse complement strand
GCCCAAGAGTGATGCCGCTAAGGTCGCGGCGAAAGCCAACCTGAAACTTTTCAACATCGTCCTTACTCCCGCGAGAGGATCCGAAGACTGCCTGGCGTCGACCGACCGGTCGCCCGTGACAGAATTAGATTCGTTTTGATGGGAATCCGTTAAATTCGCGATTGAAGCTGCCGCGAGCCGCGAACGAAATATCGATGGTTTCAATCTAGTTTTTGGATGGTGACGCAACCGGGCTGCTTGTCGTCAGCCCATTACCGGCCTAGATAAACGCCACCTCGCTCCTCGCAGATTTGTTGTGCGGAGGCGATCTGACGCTGCAGTTCGCAACGAATTTGCACTTCCGTGACGCCGACTCTCCGTTGCGGATACCGCGCTTGGGTCGAAGACGAAGTGACGGAAGGAACCAGTCGCCGCCCCACCAATACGGGTCCAGCGACGCTTTCTCAACGCTGCCCCCGCAGGGCGGCTACGTCGCGCCTGATATCATCACCAGGATTTGAGGGATGTTTCGGCTAAACGAGCTAACTGCTTTTGAACTTGCTGTACGTCTCGCTCGTACAAATGATCAAATGATCGGCGCAGCCGTTCCTTCGGTGTGGATTGCAGCGATCTTCGTACTCTGCCGATGTGGTCATGTCGATGAACGCAGCTACGGATGGATAGTACACCAGAGCCAGATAGTGCCACCGGTTGCCGTGCTGGTCGCCAAGAGCGACCGTCTTGGCATCTCCGGTCCATAGTAGCGTGCCACCGCGCGCTTTAATCATGGGAACAGCCCGAGCGCTATAACGTAGATAGGCGTCCCATCCCGAGCCATCGCCATCAAGCGATCGTTCGCGAAATTGCATCAAGTTGACCATAACGACCGGTCCTTGATGCCGCTGCTCTTCTAAACCTTCAACGTTCAAACCATTGATACTCACGCCCACTCCTTGGCCCTTCGGCGCCCCCTTCGACATTGCCAATGCGGGCCACAACAAGCCCTGGTTGGCTCGCTCTCCTCCGAAAGCAATGTGCTACCAAAGTCAGGGCTTTCGCCAAATGCGCCAGCTATTGTCGTTGCGACCGGGATCATCCCGCCTTGGGATAGAGCGTAATGCCGAATGCAAGCGTAACAAGAAGCAAGCCAAAGGCACCATCGGCAATGGCGACATAAATGACGCTCGTGTTGCCAAAATTGGTAACGAGCCAGGTTAGCAGCGCTGGCGTGACCCCGGATATTACCAAACCAAGGTTGAAGCCCAGGCCAAACCCGGTGAACCGGACCTGCGTAGGAAACGAGAGAGCGCTGAACATCGCGACCGCCACCATCGTTCCCATAAAGAACGAGAAACTGAAGTACCACCAGACCAGAAGGCTTGGGTCTCCTGCGACTGTGTGAATGCTTTGAAAGAACAAACAAATCATCACTGGCGTTCCAACCGAGCCTATGCCCAGGACCATTGGAGCGCCAACTCTATCCGCAATCCGCCCCCATGCTGGACACATGACTGCCAGCAATAGAAGGGCTGCCGCGTTGGCATTGAACACTCCACCTTGAGCAAATCCGTATCGGGTTTGCAAAAAGGTCGGCAGATAGAGATAAACAATCCAGAATAGAATGCCGAGGTACAGACCTGTACCGGTCACGAACACCGCGGGCTTCAAATAAATCTTGAACAACTCTTTGATAGGAAACGCACTAGATGCCCCTTTGATCTGCGCAATCTCCTTGAATAGTGGCGTCTCATCCAATGAGCGGCGCAGATAGACGGCAATCAGGCCAAAGACACCTCCGACAATGAATGCCACGCGCCATCCCCACGCATCGAGGGAAGCGGGATCCAGGCTGTTTGCGAGTAGAGCTCCCATTGCGGCTCCCAGGAAGAAGCCGAGATAGGTTGCCCCCATCATCCAGCCAAGAGCCCCGCCGAGGCGGCTGCCCGGCACATGTTCAGCGACGAAGACTGCTCCTCCTGCGAACTCGCCCGCGATCGCTACGCCCTGGGCCATTCTCAGGATTAGAAGGATGATCGGAGCCGCAACCCCGATTTGCGCGTAGGTCGGCATCAAGCCCATCAGAATGGTCGGTACGGCCATGGCCAGGACGGTAAATAAGAACAGCCGTTTGCGTCCAAGCTTGTCACCCAGGTGGCCGATCACCGCGCCTGATAGCGGACGGAGCAGAAAGCCGAGCGAGAATATTGCAAAGGTCTGATAGGTCTTTACCGCATCGGGCATCGAGGGCGGAAAGAACAACCGAGCGATAACGATCGTGAGAAATCCAAATATCATGAATTCGTAATATTCCAGAATCGAGCCAAGTGACGCCAGGGCCAAATTCTTTTTCTGTTCACGAGTGAGCTTCGGCGAGCTCGTCACACTTTCGCGAGCCGTTTCGCTTACAGAAATGCCGGACATGAAGACCCCTCTTGCTAAGCCTCACTCGTGAGAGGCCCGTGTTTGACGCGCTTCGCACCGGGTTCGACCGGTGCGGTCGTTTTTCTGTGGTTCTCGACATGCGCCGTATGGCGTTGACGTTTCCGCGGACGGGTGCTGGCACATGCGATGAAAGTTGCAACGGCCCGGGGCATCGGGCAGCTGGAGATACGCTTTCGCGATGTGGCAAATAGTAAGAATTGACCCGCCCGCGGGAGCGCGCGCAAAGAAGTGCGCGCCGCTCATCTCGTCAGAACTACTTCCTCGTGAACGGTAGCTTGGTCGACGCCGGTTCTTCCGGCGCCCAGAGCCGATAGCTCAGGCTCCCCAGAACCGAGAAACCCCTCGGAATTGTCGCCGAATCTATTCCGGCAACCAGGCGCCCCCCGGAAGCACGGGCGGAAACTTCCTGCAGGGCCCATACGTTCAACGCCGCAGTTCCGAAGTCGTAGCCGATTAGGCCCCCAGCCGCCCAGATATCGTATTTGTTCACATTCACGGCGTTGCCATAGTATGGGCTCGACCGATCGTTCGTAACTTGGCCCACATAATAACCTACTGGTCCGAATCTCCACTTCCCAATGCTCTTGGTCGCGGTGAAGTCGGCATGCAACACGTTACCACCACGATACTTGGTGATGCTGTTTTCGGTGTTCATTTCCTGGTAAAGGTACGTAGTGAAATTCCAACCATCCTTCAGGTACGACACGGCAAGCTGGGGGACGAAGGTATACCAGGGTCGACCAATATTTCCTGTGCCGGCAGCACCGGTGATGGTCCCGGTCGGTAGATACATGCCGAAGCCGGTTTTCACGAAGAACCCGCTATCTCCGAGCTTCCAACTCAACTCTCCCGGTACAACATAGAGATTACCCATACCTGACGCCTGAACGTTCAGGGGGCTTCCTACACTCTTCATGAC
>JBOHIT010000335.1:0-34289 GCA_050726155.1 Bradyrhizobium sp. | reverse complement strand
GGGTAGAATTTGGGGCAGCCGCGGGCGGCGCACCCGGTTCCAGCGGACGGGCATTGGCGCGGCGGAAAGCATCGCCGCTGGAGCTGCGGCCGGCGCCGCCAGGCCGCGAGGCCTCGCGGGCGCGCTGCGCGGCCTCGGACTCGACCTTGCGGACGGCCTCTTCCAGCGACAGCCTTTCGCGGGTGATCTCGGATTCGCTGAGCGGCGGCTGGACGCTGCGCAACTGCGCGATCAGCGCGGAACGGGCCCGTTCATAGAGCGCACGACGGCTCTCACCGGGGGCACTGGGGTCCAGTCCGGCAATGGCGCGGGCGATCAGCGGGTAGTAGTCAGCCATTTCGACTCAACAATGCGGACTTATGGGTAACAAGTCGTTAAGCCTCGAACGGGTTTTGGACCAAAATAGTATCCTCGCGTTCCGGGCTGGTGGAAAGCAGGGCAATCGGGCACCCCACCAATTCCTCGACCCGGCGGACATATTTGCTGGCCTGGGCCGGCAAATCCGCCCAGGAACGGGCGTTGGCGGTCGGCTCCTTCCAGCCCTCGATGGTCTCGTAGATCGGCACCACCCGGGCCTGGGCGCCCTCGCCGGCCGGCAGATGGTCGATCTCCTTGCCGTCCAGCATGTAGCCGGTGCAGACCTCGAGACTGTCGAAGCCGTCGAGGATGACGAGTTTGGTCAGCGCGAGACCGGTGATGCCGCAGGTGCGGACGGTCTGGCGCACCAGCACAGCGTCGAACCAGCCGCAGCGCCGCTTGCGCCCGGTGTTGACGCCGAATTCCTTGCCGCGGCGGCCGATCTCCTCGCCGATCTCGTTCTTCAGTTCGGTCGGGAACGGGCCCTCGCCGACCCTGGTCGTATAGGCCTTGCAGATGCCGAGCACGTAGCCGACCGCGCCCGGGCCCATGCCGGTGCCGGTCGCGGCCTGCGCCGCCACCGTGTTGGACGAGGTGACGTAGGGATAAGTGCCGTGATCGACATCGAGCAGCGCGCCCTGCGCGCCCTCGAACAGGATGCGCTTGCCCTCGCGGCGCTTGATGTCGAGCAGCCGCCACACCGTCTCGGCATAGGGCAGCAGTTGCGGCGCGAACGCGGTCAGGTCTTTCAGGATCGGCCTGGCGTCGAACTCTTCCAGATTGAGGCCGCGGCGCAGCGCGTTGTGGTGCGCCAGCAAGCGGTCGATCTTGTGCGGCAAGGTGTCGAGATCGGCGAGGTCCATCAGGCGGATGGCGCGGCGGCCGACCTTGTCCTCATAGGCGGGGCCGATGCCGCGGCGGGTGGTGCCGATCGCAGTGCCGGAGTTGGAGGATTCCCTGAGCGCATCGAGTTCGCGGTGCAAGGGCAGGATCAGCGTGACGTTTTCGGCGACGCGCAGATTATCCGGGCTGATGGCGACGCCCTGGCCTTTCAGCTTGGCCACTTCGTCGAGGAAGGCCTGGGGATCGAACACCACGCCGTTGCCGATCACCGCCAGCTTGGACGGCCGCAGCACGCCGGACGGCAATAGAGCGAGTTTATAGGTCTCGCCATTGATGACGAGGGTATGGCCGGCATTGTGGCCGCCCTGGAAGCGCACGACGATATCGGCCTGCTCCGACAACCAGTCGACGATCTTGCCCTTCCCTTCGTCGCCCCACTGGGCGCCGACGACGACAACATTGGCCATTTCTAAGGTGTTCCCTGCAACTCAATCGGTTTCGGCATGCCTCCCCGGAAAAGAACTGCCGTCTTTCCGGATCATGCTTTAGCGTGCCCAGCCAAAATCACGGCCGGGGGCCGTTCGCATGCAAGGCAGCCCAACCGGATAAAGGAAGCGGGTGCTCTAGGCAAGCAAGAAGGAAGTTTTAGAGGGCACTTAGACGCCCTCCAACCCTTTGATATCCCCGGAAAATTTGTGGCCGCGCCAAGGCAGCCAGGTGAACACGGAGTAATCTCGCCGATGTCCAAAACCACCCCCGCAACCAAGGCGCTGCAAAAGCTCGGCGTGAAGTTCACGCTGCACACCTATGTCTACGATTCCGACGCCCAAAGTATCGGCCTGCAGGCCGCCGAAGCGCTCGGCGTCGAGCCATTCCGGATGCTGAAGACGCTGATGGCCGAGGTCGACGGCAAACCTGTCTGCGTGGTGGTGCCGTCGGACGGCGAAGTCAGCATGAAGAAACTCGCGGGCGCCTTCGACGGCAAGGCGGCGAAGATGATGCGCCCGGCGGATGCCGAACGGCTGACCGGCTATCATGTCGGCGGCATCTCGCCGTTCGGGCAGAAGAAGCGCGTGCCGGTCGCGATCGACGCGTCGGCGCTCGGCCATGCCACCATCTTCCTCAATGGCGGGCAGCGCGGCTTGCAGATCGAACTCGATCCCAACGACGCGGTGAAGGCGCTGGGCGCGATCACGCAGGAACTGACGGCGTGAGCGCCTACGACGCCGCGCGCAGTTTCGGTTCGTGACCTTCGTGCGAGAATTCGCTGCGTTTCGCCACCGAGCGGAACAGCGCGACCAGCGGCACCATCGCCGCCAGCAGCGCGGCACTGGCGACGAGCGCGGCCGAGGGCGATCCCCAGGCGTCCTGCAGGCGTCCGGCGGCGGTGGGGCCGACCGCCATCAGTACATAGAAGCAGGTATAGAACAGGCCAAAGCCCACCGAGCGGTCGGCCGGCTCGAGCACCTTGGCGGGCAGCGACAGGATCGCGCCCGACAGCGGACCGATCGCGACGCCGAAAATCAGACAGGCGATGGTCGGGTGGAAGTCCACCACGAAAACCAGCAGGGCCGAGGCCGCGATCAGGCCGCAGGCAATGATCGCAGCGATCGGCCGGCCCGAGCGGTGAACGAGATAGCCGCCGGTTGGAATGGCCAGGATCGTGAACCAGATCGCGAGACTGGTCAGCGACGCCGAAACCGTCGGCGACGATCCCTGCGCCACCATCAACAGCGGCGCGTAGCTGAAGAACAATACGCAGGCGAGATTCATCACGCCCCAGATGGTGCCTGATATCAGCACCGGCATCAGCGCCGCACGCGGCAGCCGGCCGCGGCCGGCGGCGGCCGCCTGCGACGGCTGTGCGGCGTGCGGAATCATCGCGAACGCGCACAGCACCGCCACCGAACAAATCGCACCCGACGCCATCACCGCATGCCAGCCGAACGATTGCGCGATGAAGGACTGGATCGGCAGCGCGATCATGGCGCCGAATGGCCAGCTCATCTGCAGCAGCGACATCGCCAGCACGATCTCGCTGCTCTCGAACCAGTCCGCCACCATCTTGGTCGCGATCAGGATGACGATGGTCGCCCCGATGCCGCCGACGATTCGCGCGACCAGCGCCGGCACCAGTTCGTCGGAATAGCTCAGCGCCAGGCCGGATATCGCCATCAGCAGCAGGCCCACAAGCCCGAGCGTCTTTTCGCGGACGCGGCTGCCGAGCAACCCGGCCGGAAACGCGACAATGACGCCCGGCAGCAGATAGGCGCCGAGCAGCATGCCGACCTCGGAATAGCCGATGCCGAGATCGGTCATCAACAGGTTGGTGGCCGATCCGATCGACTGGAACTGGAATCCGGTGGCCGCGCGCGCCGCGAACAACACCGCAAGGATGATCCACTTGCGTCCCGGCATGCCTTGCACTCCTGGGATCAATCCGTTGACTCGCCGCTCACCAGACCGACGCTGAGCACGTTGGAGAATTCGGACAGTTCGTCCTCGGAAATATCGTGCAGCGACAGGCGCAATTGCATGATCGCGAGATCGACCAGATGGCCGGCAAAGGAGACGCCGCCGGCAACCAGCACGTTGCGCTGCTCCACCAGCACCGGAATCACGTTACGCAAACGACGCGCACTCAACTCATCCATAGCGATGCCCTTTGACAGGTCGCTGCGACGTCGCAACCAGCCACTGGCCGGTCGAGGCGACGTCGGCAAAAAGTTCGATCGCCTTGGTGGCGAGCACATGCACCGTGGCGGCGTCGGTGTTGGGCCGCGACCGGCTCACCGAGGCGTCGTTCAGGAACGTGACCTCATGGCCGCGGCGCGAAGCGTCGATCGCGGTCGCAAGGCAGGTCTCATCGGCGACCAGACCGGCGATGGCGAAGCTGCCGGCCTGCGACACCACGTTCTCGAACAGATGATTGCTGTAGCAGGACGGTTGCTGGCGCTCGAACACCATGTCCGAGCGGCGCGGCTCGAAACCGGAAATCCATGCGGCCGACTGGTGCGCGCGTTCGAGCGGGCCCGGCTCATCGCCGTACCGCGTGAACGCGATCGGTATCGCGAACTCGCGCGCATGCCGGATCGCGGCCATGCAATTGTTCAGCGAGCGCTGCAGGCCGGGCGCGTTGTCCCTGGCCAATGCGGCGTAGTTTTTCTCCTGCAGGTCGACCATGACCAGCAGGCGGCGGCTCGATGCACCGACATAGGTGCGCAGGTCGATGACAGAGCTCATTGCACAACCGCCGATTCACAAATTCCCCGGCCCGTGGATTTTTCGAGGACGCCCGGCGTGTCCCAGCGGCCTTCGGGACGGATCAGCACGTAGGGGTCGTCGTTGAGCGTGATGCTTTGCGGATGCTTCTCGGTCTCGAGTTTGACCTCGACATAGTCGAAATCGGAGAACACGAATTTGCGGCCCGGCGAGCGCTTGAAGCCACGCTGCTCCCAGAAGCCGAGCAGCCGGGTCTGCGCATGCGCGTACAGGACACGGTAGCCTTTCTTCCGGCACAGCTCGATGGCGGTGTCGACGATGCGGCCGGCAAGGCCCGCATTGCGGCTTTCGTTGCGGACCGCCAGCCGTTCGAGCTTGGCGAAATCCGCGAAATAGCGGATCCGCATGCAGCCGACCGGCTCACCGTCCTTGTGGCAGATCAGATGGGTGGCGGAGAAATCATTGCCGTCGAACTCTTCCTCGAACGGGCAGCGCTGCTCGCCCATGTAGACCGCACCGCGGATCGCAATCACGCGCGCCATCTCGTCCATCGAGCGGACGACCTCGATGGTGACCGGCTCGGGCGGCACGGCCTTGACCTGCGGCAGATCCTTCGAGCGATCGAACATCTGCAGATGGGGCGCGAACAATTCTTCGAAACGCGCGCCCGGCTGGAAGCCGAGTGGCTCCAGCACCCGCAGGCCGCCCTTGGTGATCGGGCGCGAATAGAGATTGACGCCCTGGTAGAGTGGCGAGGAGATTTTCTGCAGCACCAGCGGTATCGCCGCCGCCAGCGTGCCCTTGGCATGGATCGCCCAGACATAGATGCCGGCCGGCCGCTCCGATTGCCGCGCGACGTAACACAGCTCGGGGTCCTTGGTGTTGAGCCGGCCATCGAGCAGCCGCCGCATGCCTTCGTGGTTCAGCGGCAGCACCGCCAGGAAGCCCTCCCCCTTGGGGTCGCTGATATCGAAGCGATCGCTGCGCGCGATCGCCCAGAAAATGTCCGGGTTATGCCGCACCGCCGCGGCGAGGATCTCGTTTGTGGTTAATCCCGGAATGTCGGTGCGCGCCCGATCCACCAGCGAGGCGATGCCGGCGGCCCCGACGGTGAAAATCACAGTGCGTCTGGCCACTTGAAGGTTGGTCATTCTCTCGAGAGAATGGGCCGTGGACCGGCTGGCGGGAGCCGAACGGCTGGCCCGGGCGTGCTCTCGGGCGGATTTTCTGATCAGATCGATGTCGAGCGCGTTCATGGATCGTCTCTTGATTGTGTAAGACTTGGTTTTCTGCCAAGAATAGAAATATTGGTTTCTTAATTTAGAAGGCGATAAACGAGGCGATTTGTATGCACTCAGGTGAGCGCAGGGGTGCGCACAGTGGCGAGCACACCCCGGGACGAATGGCGAACTGGGATCTGGTCCGGATTTTCCTGGCGGTCGCCCGTACCGGCAGCTTCCGGGCTGCAGCTGGCCAATTGAACATGTCCGCCAATTTCCTCAGCAAGCGCATTTCGGTGCTGGAGAACATCTACAAGACGCCGCTGATGACCCGCCATGTCGATGGCATCAGGCTGACGCCGGAAGGCGAGGCGGTGATGGATGCCGCCAAGCGGATGGAAGAGGCGTCGTTCGGGCTCGACCGCGCGTTGAGCCGGGCAACGCCCGCGCTGACCGGTGAAGTCCGGCTCGCCGTCACCGAAGGGCTCGGCACCTTCTGGCTGGCGCCCCGGCTGGTCGAATTCCAGCGCGTCTATTCCGGATTGCTGGTCGACCTGAAGTGCGAGATGCGATCGGCCGACGTGCTGCGGCTCGAGGCCGACGTCGCCGTGCAACTCGAAGAGCCCGGCAATCCGAACCTGAAGCGGGTCAAGATCGGCCGGCTGCACATCATGCCGTTCGTCAGCCCGTCCTATGTCGAAATCTACGGCATGCCGAGAGACCTGAACGACCTACAGCAAAATCACCGCATGGTCATTCAGGATGCCGAACAGACCAAGGGCAAGGAGATGTACGACCGGCATGCCGTGCGCGAACAGCTCGGCTTTGTCGCGATGCGCAACAACGTCTCGAGCGCGCACGTCTGGGCCGTCTCCAAGGGCGCCGGCATCGGCTGGTTGCCGACCTACATCCCGGCGATCGCCGGACCTTTGATCCCGCTCGACCTTGGCATCAAGTTTCCGCTCGATATCTGGCTGACCTATCATCCGGATGCGAAGCGGATTCCGCGCGTCAAGCAGTTGATCGACTGGACCATCCAGGCGTTCGACGGCCGCAAATATCCCTGGTTCCGCGATGAGTTCGTCCATCCCAACGATTTGCAGAAAACCTACAAGGGTGAGCCGCTGGTGAATCTGTTCGCTGGTTTCATGAAAGAATCACGGTCAAAGATTGGCTGAGCGAAACAATGAGCAATCCGACCGACGGGCAGATCGATCAACTGGTGAAAGCGCGATGGCGCGAGCTCGGGCTTTCGCAGGATGATCTTGCGGAAGTGCTCGGCGCCCGCGGCGCGCCGGCGCCGAAAAACGCCAATGGCGGCGGTCGTAGCGATGTCGGCCGCCTGATGCAGGTGGCGGACGCACTCGGCGTTTCCCATGATCTGTTCCAGGGCCTCGCGCCTGCCACGCGCGCGCCCGATTGCTCCACCGCCGAATCCGCAACGATGCAGGCGCTGCTCGAATTGCGCCTGCTGCGGTTGTTTCGCGAGTTAAGGGATCACAATGCCAAGCGGATCCTGATCCAGCTCGCCGAGCAGATCGTCAAGCGTCAGGCCGCGCCCCCCGACAACGCCGGTTAGCCGGGGCTTTTTGGTTCTCTCCGCGCATGGTCGCGATGCATCTGCCCCATTGATGAACGCGGTAAATCGGTGTCTGTCACGTAACGCCGGGCGATCTTTCCGGCCCGGCATCTCACGCCGGGCGGGCCGCGGCGTCATGAACCGGGCCTTGTCGTCAGAATGTCTGCCTCCGAACCCAACGCGCCCGCGAGCCCTGCGAACTGGATCGCCAACCAGCCTTATCTGCTGCTCAGCATCACCGCGCTGTGCTGGGCCGGCAACGCCATCGTCGGCCGCCTCGCCTCCGGCCATATCGAGCCGGTGACGCTGTCGTTCCTGCGCTGGTCGGCGGCGTTCCTGATCATTCTCCCCTTTGCCTGGAAACATCTGGTGCGCGACTGGGCCGCGATCCGCGGCCGTCTCGGCATCATGATCTTTCTCTCGGTCACCGGCATCAGCGCCTTCAACACCCTGCAATATTGGGCGCTCGAACACACCCAGGCGCTGAACACGCTGGTGCTGCAGTCGGCCGGGCCGCTGTTCGTCGCCACCTGGTCGCTGGTTCTGCTCGGCATACGCCTGACGCTGGCGCAGGCCGGCGGGATCGCGGTGTCGCTGACCGGCGTGCTGGTGATCCTGCTGCACGGCGACCTGACGACGCTGAAGAACATCGACTTCAACCGGGGCGACCTCATCTTCCTCGTGGCGCTGGCGATCTTCGGGCTTTATTCGGTGCTGTCGCTGAAGCGCCCGGCGATCCACGGACTGTCGTTCGTCGGCTTCACCTTCGGCGCAGGTGCTGCCTGCCTGATCCCGCTGTTCATCTGGGAGCTGTCGACGCAACCCCTGATGCGGATCGACAGCGCCAACCTGCTGACCCTGTTCTATGTGGCGGTGTTTCCCTCGACGCTGGCCTATATCTGCTTCAATCGCGGCGTGCAGCTGATCGGCGCCAACCGCGCCGCCCCCTTCTTTCATGTGGTGCCGGTGTTCGGAACCGTGATGTCGATCGTGTTCCTCGGCGAGCATCCGCAAATCTTCCACTTCATCGGCTTTGCGCTGGTCCTGACCGGGGTTTTCGTGGCGTCGCGGAAGCCTTCCACGAGATGATTTTGAGCAGGCCGGCTGCGGTGACTTGAAGCGGCAAATCCGCTATCTGTAGGCCTGCTTCGCAGGATTTCGCCGATGGCGCGCGCCAGCAATCTGATGATCGGAACCTTGACCCTGGCGTTGATCGCCGGGTCGCTGGGCGCGTTCCTTGGCTATCAGAAATTCGCCAGCAACAAGCAGAAGACGCCGTTCCGGGTGATTTTCGAGGGCTCCGCCTCCGGCCTGCGCCAGGGCGGCAGCGTCAATTTCGCCGGCGTCCGGGTCGGCGAAGTGGTGTCGATGAAGCTGGACCACCCGCGCCGCGTCGTGGTGCTGACGATGATCGACGGCAACACCCCGGTGCGCAGGGATACCCAGGTCGGCCTCGAATTTCAGGGCCTCACCGGCATCGCCGCGATCTCCTTTACCGGCGGCACGGTCGACCCGCCACCGCTCGGCGCCGACGGCATCCCCGAGCTGACCGCGGACCCGGAAGGCTTGCTGGACATGCAGGAAAGAATCCGCGTGGCGCTGCGCAACGTCGATAAGGTGATTGCCGACAATGAGGCCGCGGTAAAGGACACGCTGCGCAATTTCGAAACCTTCACGGCGTCGCTGTCCGGCAGTGGCGAGCGGATCAGCAGCATCATCAGCACCGCCGACGACAGCATCAGCTCCGTCGACGGCGCGCTGACCAAGACCAAGAACTTCCTCGGCGGTCTCGCCAGCGACAAATATGGCGGCGAACTGCTGCCGACCGTGATCTCGCTGCGCGAGCTGATCGAGAGCTTTGACAAGAAGTCCGACATAGCGCTGAACGACGCCCGGAAAATGCTGATTGAACTCAGCCAGTCCATCAACAAGAGCAAGTTTGCAGCGCCGCCCCCCAGGCGATAGCGTATTGCCCCGATAATAACCAAGAACAGCGAAAGCGCCGCCGTGCTCGACAAATCTACCCTGACTGCCCCGCCCGCAACCGTGACCCGCGCCACCAGCGTGGTTCCACGTCATTTGAAGCGCTATCTGTCGCTCGATGATTTCGAGGCGACGGCGCGGCGGCGGATTCCGAAATTCCTCTACGGCTATATCTCGGGAGGCGCCGAGAGCGACGCTGCGGTCCGCGATAACCGCAAGGCATTCGACGAATATGGCTTCGTGCCGCGCGTGCTCAACGACGTCTCCGGCCGTGACCAGACCACGACGCTGTTCGGCAAGACCTACGCCTCGCCGTTCGGCATTCCGCCGATGGGCTCGTCCGCGCTGTGCGCCTATCGCGGCGATATCGTGCTGGCGCGGGCGGCCGCGGCCGAGAACGTGCCGATGATCCTCTCCGCCTCCTCGCTGATTACGCTGGAAGACGTGCGCCGCGAAAATCAAGCCGCCTGGTATCAGGCCTATCTGGCCGGCCTGCCGGCGCGCATCGAGCCGCTGGTCGACCGGGTGGCCGCGGCCGGCTACGACACCTTCGTCGTCACCGCCGACGTGCCGGTGCCGCCGAACCGCGAGAACAACATCCGCAACGGCTTTCAGGTGCCGCTGGCGATCACGCCGCAAGTCGCCTGGGACACCATCACGCATCCGCACTGGCTGTTCGGCACCTGGGCGCGCACCGTGAAGAATTACGGCATGCCGCATTTCGAGAACATGGATGCGCAGCGCGGCCCGCCGGTGCTGGCCAAGAACCTGATGCGCAATATCGGCGCCCGCGACCAGCTCGCCTGGAAGCATGTCGAACTGATCCGCAAGCGGTGGAAAGGCAAGCTCGTCGTCAAGGGACTGGTGTCGCCGGCCGACGCCCGCATCGCGCGCGAGAGCGGCGTCGATGGCGTGATGCTCTCCAACCATGGCGGCCGCCAGCTCGACTACACGATGTCGGGCCTGCGCACGCTGCCGGAGATCGCGGCCGAGGCGAAGGGCATGACCATCATGGTCGATGGTGGCATCCGCCGCGGCACCGACGTGATCAAGGCACTCGCGCTCGGCGCACACTTCGTCTGGATCGGGAGACCGTTCCTCTACGCGGCGATCGCCGGCGGCGAAGCCGGCGTGCAACGCGCGATCAGCCTGCTCCATGCCGAAATCGACCGCGACCTCGCGCTGCTCGGCATTCGCAGCATCGGCGAGATCACGCCGGACCTGGTGCGGAAGTTCTAGAGCGCCGTCCCTCCTGCAGAATACCGTCGCAGCATCGGTAAGATCACGCCGGGCACGGAACTTTCAGAGCCTGTTCTGATTGAATAGAACCGGCTGTGGCCAGCGCCTCCCTGATCCGGTTCCAACAAAGAGACGGGATGCTTGTCCATATCCAGATTCTTCGGTTTTTCGCCGCGCTAGCTGTCGTTGCCTTTCATGCCTGGGGAATTGCACCTGACGGCTTCAAGGTTCCCGACAGCCCCATCGCGTTCGTCCTGTCTCGCGGCGGCCACGGCGTCGATCTGTTTTTCGTGATTTCAGGCTTCATCATTTTTTATGCAACCCATTCCGCAAAATTGACGCCGGCGGAATTCCTGCGCCGCCGCGTCGAGCGCATCGTACCGCTGTATTTTTTCGTGACCGGAGCCGTCACGGTCCTGGCTTTGGCGCTTCCCGCCACGTTCGGCACGCCAGACTGGTACACACCCCGCCATATCCTCAAATCGCTGGCGTTCGTCGCCTTCACCGACGGCGAAATGCCGGTGGTCTATCTTGGCTGGTCGCTCGAATATGAGATGTATTTCTATCTCGTCACGGCGCTGCTGATGGCCCTGACGCGCGATGTCTGGCGCAACATCGTGATGGCTTTTTCCGCGGCTGCGATCACGGGACAAGTTCCGGGCGTCGACGCGGCGCTCGGAAATTACGCGTTCTTCACCGATCCCATGATTCTCGAATTCGTGCTCGGCGTCATCATCGGCAGCGCGTTCGTGAACGGCCGGGTCGGCCGGCCGATGGCGGTTTCCGCAGCCTGTGCGATTGCGGTATTGCTGGCAACCGATCCCGCCAACCGCGTCATCATGTCCGGGATCCCTTCGGCCTGCCTGGTTGCCGCGGCCGCCTTTGTCAGCCGCAGGCGCGTTGATCCGTCATGGCCGGAGCGTGTGCTCGCGCGGCTGGGGGATGCGTCCTACTCGATTTATCTCGCGCAAGTGCAAACGGTGTCGCTGGCAAGTACGTCGATCGCGGATTTGATTCCAGCCATTCCGCCCCTCGCGCTGGTGATCGTCACAAGCGGGATCGTCGTGACGCTTGGCCTGCTGCTGAACATCGTTGTGGAGCGGCCGTTGCTCAGGCTCTGCCGACGCCTTGGCGCGCTTACCCCGCACCAGATGCAGGTCACCCGATCTTGAACTTGCTATACGCTTCACTGGTGCAAATGATCACATGCTCTTCGCAGCCATTGTGGCGGTGCGGGTCGCAGCGGGTTTCGTAATCGGCCGACGTCATCATGTCGATGAAGGCGGCGACATCGGGGTAATAGACCAGCGCCAGGTAATCCCACTGATTGCCGGCCTCGGCGCCAAGTGCGACGGCCTTGGCGTCGCCGGTCCATAACAGCGTGCCGCCGCGCGCCTTGATCATCGGCACCGTCAGCGCGCTGTAGCGTAGGTATGCATCCCACCCCGAGCCATCGCCGTCGAGCGAGCGTTCACGGAACCGCATCAAATTGACCATCACGATCGGCCCCTGATGCTGCAATTCCTTGAGACCCCTGACATTCAACAGATCGACGCCCATAAGCTGCTCCTTGGCCGGATTCGACGAATACAGGACATTGTAGCATTGCAGGCGCGGGACTTGTCGCGCGGTAAAAATCCGGCACAACTCGCGAAGGACCATGACCAATCCCGCGCCTGCACCACCCGCCCGCGATCCGGTCGGGTGGATCAACAACCAGCCCTATATCCTGCTGACCCTGACCTCGCTGTTTTGGGCTGGTAACATCGTGCTGGCTCGCCATGTCGGCGACCATGTGCCGCCGATCACGATGTCCTGCATCCGCTGGTTCGCGACTTTTCTCATCCTGCTGCCGTTCGCCTGGCCGCATCTCAGGCGCGACTGGCCGGTGTTGCGGGCGCATTTGCCGTTGCTGGCGCTGCTATCGGTGCTCGGATTTGCATACAATAACGCGATTTCCTACTGGGCCATGCAATATACCGAGGCGCTGAATGCGCTGTTGATCCAGTCCGCCGGCCCGCTGTTCGTGGCTATTTGGTCGCTGTTGCTGTTCGGCGTACGGCTGACCGGTGCGCAGCTCGCCGGCATTGCACTCTCGCTTGCGGGCGTGCTCATCATTATCCTGCGCGGCGACTTCAGCGCGCTGGCCAGCATCAGCCTCAATCGGGGCGACCTGATGTTCGGGAGTTCGCTGCTGGCATTCGGGTTGTATTCAGCGCTGCTGCTGCGCCGGCCGGTGACGAACCAATTGTCGCTGATCTCGTTCACCACCTGCTGTGGCGCCCTGATGCTGGTGCCGTTCTCGCTCTGGGAATTCTCGACCGGTGCCGTGCTGAAATTCGATTTTCTCTCGATGGCGACGCTGGGCTATTCGATCATTTTCCCGTCGACGCTGGCCTATTTGTTCTTCAACCGCGGCCTGGCGCTGATCGGCCCGAACCGCGCAGCACCCTTCTTCCATCTGGTGCCGGTGTTCGGCTCGGCGATGGCCATCCTGCTGCTCGGCGAGCAATTGCGGCTGTTTCATTTGATCGGCTATGCGCTGGTGCTGGCCGGCGTCGTGATCGCGTCGCGCCGGGCTTCGGCGCGGCCGTGAACCCATGCGGCCGGATGTAGCCTTCCGCTTTCACTCCGGGCAGGCTAGCTTGCCCGCCAACCTGTCAATAAACGTAACCTCTGAGGAAACGACCCTATGATCGCATTCGCAAGACGATACTGGTGCATGGCAGCGGCGACATCCCTGCTGCTCGCGCTGGCATCGGCGGCATCCGCGCAGGCTCCCTATCCGAGCCGCAGCATCACGCTGGTGCTGCCGTTCGCTGCCGGCAGCGGCACCGACACCACGACGCGGATAATTTCTAAAGAACTCGGCACCGCGCTCGGCGTCGGCATGGTGGTCGACAACAAGGCCGGCGCCAACGGCTCGATCGCCGCCAGCTATGTCGCCCGCTCGGCGCCGGACGGCTACACGCTGTTCGTGACCACCAACACGACCCATTCGGCCAATCCGTTTCTCTTGAAGAATATGAGCTACGACCCGGTCAAGGATTTCACGCCGATCGCGCGGACCGGCGACCTGCCCTTCATGCTGGTGATCCATCCGGATATTCCCGCCAACTCGGTCGCCGAACTGATCGCGCTGGCGAAGAAGGAGCCGGGCAAATACTCCTACGCCAGCGGCAGTTCCTCGGCGATCGTCTCGGGCGCGACGTTCGCCCGCCTCGCCGGCATCGACCTGCTGCACGTGCCCTACAAGAGCTCGCCACCGGCTTTGACCGACGTGATTGCGGGTCGCGTCTCGATGATGTTCGTCGACGTCCTGACCGGCCTGCCCCACGTCAACGGCAAGGCGCTGAAGGCGCTGGCCGTCACCACCAAAAAGCCCTCCGCTTTGTTGCCGCAGCTCCCCACCATGGACGCCACGGTGAAGGGTTTCGACATCTCCTCATGGCAGGGTTATCTCGGCCCGGCCAATATGCCGAAGGACATGGTCACGAAGCTGAACGCCGAAATCCGCAAGGTCGTCGAGCGGCCGGAAATCAAGAGCCAGCTCGCCGAGCGCGGCATGGAGGCCTTCTCCAGCACGCCGGAGGAATTCGACGCGTTCCTGAAGGAGCAGCTGGTGTTGTGGGAAAAGCTGATCGCGGACGCCGGGATCGAGAAACAGTAGGCGCACGCTTTCCAGTGGCTTCATCCTTCGAGACGCCACGCTCACGCGTGGCTCCCTCGGTGAGCGCAAAGCACCGTCCGGGGATGAGGTCTGGCACATGAGGTCTTGGACTCTCTGGCGCGGAGCGCGGCAGGGCCGCGCGGATCGATCCACCGAAGCGAACATCCGACCGCTTGGACCTGTGCCGAAAATGGTTATCATCCACCGAAGCCATTGGGTTTACGCTTCAAGAAAGGCGTGCTCACTGGCGCCGACGAGGTGATCGAATGAGGCGGCGGGAGGTCATCCTTCTTGTAGGTGGCGCCGCGATGTGGCCCATCGCCGTTGCAGCGCAGGCGACCCGGGTCTACCGGGTCGGCTATCTGGGCACGGGCACCAGCTCTCCCCGTATCCTCCAGTTTTTCCGCGATAGATTACGCGAACTCGGATGGGTCGAAGGCCAGAACATCACCATCGAGTACCGGTTCGCGGAAGGCCGCTCCGACGCACTACCGGGGCTTGCGAACGAACTGATCGGGCTCCAGGTAGACGTCATCGTGGCTTCACCAACGCCCGCGTCGCTGGCTGCCAAGAATGCCACACGGACGATTCCCATTGTTGGAATTGGCTTCGACAATCCCGTCCAGCACGGGCTAATCGCAAGCCTCGCGCGACCGGGCGGCAACGTCACCGGGATATCCTACGCCGTTGGTCCGGAAATCTTCGGCAAGGACCTCGGGCTGCTGAAGGAGCTTGTCCCCGGGCTGCGGTCCGTGGGGGTTCTTTCGAATCCAGATGGCGCAAACCATAGAATAATCGTCGGCAATATCGAAACGGCAGCTCAGTCCTTGGGAATAGAACCCCTGATTGTCGAGGTTCGGCGCCCCGAGGAGTTCGACGCTGCGTTTGCGATGATCGCCGCCAGGCAGGCGGAATCCATTTTCGTCGTTGGCGATCCCATGTACGGCGTGCACCAGGCGCGGCTCACCGAGCTTTCGCTGCGCTATCGATTGCCGGCGATGCATACCAATAGAGTGCATGTGGAAGCAGGTGGACTGATGGGCTACGGACCAAGCTTCCCCGACCTCTGGCGCCGCGCCGCGGCCTATGTTGACAAGATCCTCAAAGGCGCAAAGCCGGCCGACCTGCCGGTCGAGCAGCCGACCAAATTCGAGCTTGTCATCAATCTCAAGACGGCCAGGAGCCTCGGCCTGGAGGTACCACCATCGTTGCTCGCCCGCGCCGACGAGGTGATCGAGTGAGGCGGCGGCAACTTCCGCACTTGGCACATCGCGTCATTTCGGTGCGGTGCGGAATTTGGTCGCTCCGGGGCATCGGGTACTTTTGGCGAGCGGTCCCGCCCGACAGATCTATGGATTCACAGCCTGGTTACGCCGCGCGGACCTTGGCGAGGAATTCGTCGACCGCGCTGCGCAGCATGCCGGATTGATTGTCGAGTTCGCGGGCGTTCGACAGCACGTCGGTCGCCGCCTTGCCGGTCGCCGACGCCGCTGACGTGACGCCGCCGATATGGGCGCTGATCTCGCTCGATCCCGCCGCCACCGACTGGATGTTGCGCGCGATCTCGCGGGTGGCGTCGCCCTGCTGGTCGATCGCGCTGGAGATGCTGACCGTGATCTCGCTCATCTGCGCGATGGTTTCGGTAATGCCGCCGATCGAGGCGACGGCATCGCTGGTGGAGGCCTGCATCGCAGCGACCTGCGCCGAGATTTCCTCGGTCGCCTTCGCGGTCTGGTTGGCCAGCGCCTTTACCTCGGAAGCGACGACCGCAAAACCGCGGCCGGACTCGCCTGCGCGTGCTGCTTCGATGGTCGCATTGAGCGCCAGCAGGTTGGTCTGGGCGGCGATCGAGTGGATCAATTTGACGACCTCGCCGATCTTCTCGGCACCGGTGGAGAGCGCCTGAACGGTGGAATTGGTGCGTTCGGCATCGCCGACCGCCTTGCTGGCGATCTCGCTGGAGCGCGCCACCTGGCGGGAGATTTCGGCGACCGAGCTCGACAGTTCTTCCGCGGCGGCCGCGACCGTGCCGACATTGTTCGACGAGCTTTCCGAGGCCGCACCGACGGTGGCAGCGCGGGCGCTGGCGTCGCTGGCGGTCGCCGTCATCGATTGCGCGGTGGTCTGCATGCCGGCGGCAGCCGTCGACACCGTGCGGACGATGCCGTTGACGCTGCGTTCGAAGTCGCTGGCGATGCTCTCCATCGCCGCGCGGCGATCGGCGGCCACACGGGCCTGGGTCGCGGCTTCGGCCTGTTCGAGGCCGCGGATCCGCACCGCATTGTCCTTGAAGATCTGGACGGTCGCCGCCATCGCACCGATTTCGTCGCCGCGGCCGAGGCCGGGAATTTCCCCGTCGAGTTTGCCGTCGGCGAGCGTCTGCATGCTGGCGCCGAGCTCATTGAGCGGCTTTGCGATGCTGCGGCCGATCATCCAGGCGATGCTGCCGCCAATCACGGCAATGCCGAGAATGGCGAGCCCCAGCAGCCACGCGATCGGCTTCATCCTGGCATCGAGATCGTCGAGATAGGCGCCGGTGCCGACATACATGTCGAAGCCGGGGACGGCCACGGCATAGCCCATCTTGCGGATCGGCTTTTCCTCGCCGGGCTTGATATATTCGTAAGTGAGCAGGATCGAACCGTTGGCTTTGACGCCATCCATCAATTCCTGCGAGAGCTTGCGGCCATTGGTCACCACATCCATGCGGTTGGTGCCGACCTGCTTTGGATCGGGCGCCATAATGGTGATGCCATTATATCCGGTGCCGAACAAATAGCCGGCGCCCTTGTCATAGGTCATGGTATTGCCGCGCTTGCCGAATTCGGCGATGGCGGCTTCCTTGGTCATCTGGCCGGCATCGACCTGCTTCTTCAGGCCGGCGGCCATGTTGAGGGCCATATCGACGATCGACTTGGTCTGATCGATGCGCGCGTTCAGCATCTCGCGCTGCATCAAATAGCCTGCGAGCACGCCGGCTGCACAAAGTCCGAGCAGCGTCACACCCACCAAGATACCGAGCTTGGGGGTGATCTTCAGATTTGTCAGCTTCAAGGGTGATCTCCGGGGGATGCGCGCAGGGCGTGCGCGATTGGCGAAATGATTCGCCGCACGTTATAGTCGGAGCCTTTAGCGCTTTGTTACGATGCCGCCCCGTAGAAGCCCGGACATGCAAAAAGCATTGGTCTCCAGACCTCGGGATTGTGCGAGAAGCTGATCAGGACGCCAAAAAATTCGGGAGGCAACGGCCGGGTGCCGCGGCCATAACCAACACCGAAGAATCAAATCGGGAGCAGGAAATGTCGAAATTCAGGATACTGACGCCGAAAGGCGCGAGCTTCACGGTCGCCGGCGGCGGCTACGACTATGAGAAGGAGGCGCTGGACCCGATCGGGGCCGAGATCATCGAGGCACCGGCCAACGAGGCGGAATTCATCGCCGCCGCCCGCACCGCCGATGCCATCTACGCCAAGGGCATGCGGATCTCGAAAGAGGTCATCGACAGCCTGCAGAACTGCAAGGTGATTACGCTCGGCAGCGTCGGGGTCGACAGCGTCGACGTCAAGGCCGCCACCGCCCGCGGCATCCCCGTCACCAACATCCCCGACACCTTCATCGAGGAAGTCGCCGACCATGCCATGATGCTGCTGCTGTCGGGCTTCCGGCGGCTGGTCGAGCAGGACAAGATGGTTCGCACCGGCCGCTGGTCAGAGGGCCGCCCACAGCTTCTGAAAATTCCGCGACTGATGGGGCAGACGCTCGGCTTCATATCGTTCGGACGGGTGGCGCGCGCAGTCGCCAAGCGCGCAGCCCCGTTCGGCCTGCGGTTGATGGCCTATGATCCCTTCATCCAGGAAACTCTAATTTCCGACCATGGCGTGATCCCGGCAACGCTGTCGGAGGTGCTGTCGCAGTCGGATTTCCTGTCGATGCATGCCCCGGCGCGGCCCGAGGTGCATCACATGCTCGGCGAGAAGCACTTCAAGCAAATGAAAAAGAGCGCGGTCTTCATCAATACCGGCCGCGGCGCCACCGTCGACGAGGAATCGCTGATCAAGGCGCTGCAGGAGGGCTGGATCGCGCACGCCGCGCTCGACGTGCTGGAAACCGAGCCGCCGTCGCACAACAACCCGCTGCTGTCGATGGAAAACGTCACACTGACGGCGCATGTCGCCTCGGCCTCGGCACGTTTCGACGAAGCGCGCAAGCGCCGCGTGGGCTACGAATTGTCACTGGTATTGTCCGGAATGTGGCCGGTAAGCTGCGTCAATCCGTCGGTGCTGCAAAACACCTCGCTTCGTCGCTGGCAACCCGTCAGCATGGATCGGGGTCCCAACAGCTAGGACGGCAACAAGCGTTTTCGGGCGAAGCGGAGAACGGTCCGCGCCCAAGGAAAACGTATCAAAACCAGAGGCGAAACCTTTCGGTTCCGGCTGGAACCGACAGGCGTGCGTTCACCGGGCGGTTCAACGCCGGGAACAGGAAAACAGGGAGAAGAAAATGAAGAACGACATCACCCGCCGCGACGCGTTGGCTTTGGGCGTATCTGCCGCCGCGCTGGCTGCGACCGGCGCCTCGGCGCAATCCCCGATCAAGGCCGCCGACGTTCCGGCACCCAAATTCGCAATCGAAAAAGGCGCCTCCTTGCGCATGTTGCGCCCGGTGCGTTTCGTTCAGGCCGACGAGGACGTGTTCCGCGCCAATGCGGCCAAGTTCAGCAAGGAGACCGGGGTCGAGGTCAAGGTCGACTTCGTCGGCTGGGAAGACATCAACCAGCAGACCGCCGTCACCTCGAACTCCGGCGCCGGCCCCGACATCATCATCGGCTTCTCCGACGCGCCGCACATCTACGTCGACAAGCTGGTCGAGTTGAGCGATGTCGCCGACTATCTCGGCAAGCGCTATGGTGGCTGGCTGCCGCTGGCGCAGACCTACGGCAAGCGCAGCAAGGGCAACGCCTGGATCGGTTTGCCGTTCGGCGCCACCGCCGGCCCGCTGATCTACCGCAAGTCGGTCCTGAAATCGGTCGGCTTCGACAAGGTCCCGGAAGATCATGCCGGAATCCTCGATTTGTGCCAGAAACTGCACAAGGCCGGCAAGCCGGCCGGCTTCGCGCTCGGCAACGCCAAGGGCGACGGCAACGGCTTCGCCAACTGGGTGCTGTGGTCGCACAATGCCGCCCTGCTCGACGAATCCGGAAACGTCGTCATCAACAGCAAGGAGACCATCGCCGCGCTGAAATGGGTCAAGGAACTGTACCCGACCTTCATCGCCGGCACCCCGTCGTGGAACGACGTCAGCAACAACCGTGCCTACTCCGCGCAGGAAATCTCACTGACCGCCAACGGCGTCTCGCTGTACTTCTCGCTGAAGAACGATCCGGCGACCAAGGCGATCGCCGACGACAGCGAGCATCAGTTGCTGCCGAAGGGCCTGGCCAAGATTTCGCCGATGGCGGGCCTGACGCTGAACGCGATGCTGTTCAAGCACAGCCAGTATCCCAACGCCGCCAAGGCATTCCTGACTTACATGCTGGAAAAGGACCAGTATGAGCCCTGGCTCAACGCCAACTCAGGCTACTGGTCGCAGCCGCTCGCCGCCTACGCCGAAGCCAAGGTCTGGTCCGAAGATCCCAAGGTCGCGATCTTCAAGAACACCATGAACAGCACCTATTACGATGGCTACAAGGGCCCGATCTCGACCGCGACCGGTGCGGTCAGCGCCGATTACGTGCTGGTGCAGATGTGCGCCGCGGTTGCGACCGGCGCCTCGACACCGGAAGCCGCCGCCGCGGAGGCGGAGCAGCGTGCCAAGCGGTACTTCCGGCGTCAGGACCGGTAACGGCTCCCGTCGAAACGCACTTCTGGATCTACCGTCATTGCGAGCGAAGCGAAGCAATCCATAGCACCCCTGAGGAAGAATGGATTGCTTCGTCGCTTCGCTCCCTTGCACAAACGCTTCACGTTTGTTGCAGGCAATGACGAGAGTAGGCGACATTAAATGTCTGTAACGACCCTACCTTCTCGACGCATCATTCAGCACCGGCAGCCCGGCTGGATCGTCCGGCTGTTCGACTACAAGCCGTTCCTGATCGTGATGTGCCTGACACCGGCGATCGGGCTGCTGGCGGTGTTTCTCACCTACCCGCTCGGGCTCGGCGTCTGGCTCGCCTTCACCGATACCACGATCGGCAAGCGCGGCGTCTTTGTCGGCTTCGAGAATTTCCAGTATCTCCTGACCGATCCCCTGTGGTGGAGTGCGGTGTTCTACAGCGTGTTCTATACGGCGGTCGCGACCTTCGGAAAATTCGCGCTCGGCTTCTATCTGGCGCTGTTGCTTAACAACCATTTCAAGTTCAAGAGCCTGTTGCGCGCCATCATCCTGCTGCCGTGGATCGTACCGACGGTGCTGTCGGCACTGGCGTTCTGGTGGATCTACGATCCGCAGTTCTCGATCATCTCCTATCTCCTGGTCGACGTGCTGCACATCCGCACCACAAATATCGACTTCCTGGGCACGCCGTGGCCGGCGCGGTTCTCGCTGATCGCCGCCAACATCTGGCGCGGCATTCCGTTTGTCGCGATCTCGCTGCTGGCGGGGCTGCAGACCATCTCGCCATCGCTCTATGAAGCGGCGATGCTCGACGGCGCCACCGCCTGGCAGCGTTTCCGTTACATCACCTTCCCGATGATGCTGCCGATCCTCGCAATCGTGATGACTTTCTCGATCATCTTCACCTTCACCGATTTCCAGCTGGTCTACGCCATCACCCGCGGCGGACCGGTCAATTCCACGCACTTGCTCGCCACGCTGGCGTTCCAGCGCGGCATTGCCGGCGGCGAACTCGGCGAGGGTGCAGCGATCGCGGTATCGATGATCCCGTTCCTGGTGTTTGCAACGTTGTTCAGCTACTTCGGCCTCGCGCGCCGCAAATGGCAGCAAGGAGAAGCCAATGACTGACGTAGCTGCCTCACCGGGCAACAGCAATGTTGCCAGCGCCACGCCGGACACGATGTCATGGGATTCCCGCGCGCGGCGCGGGATGATGATCTATCTGCCGCTGTCCTGCTTCGTGCTGATCCTGCTGTTCCCGTTCTACTGGATGGCGATCACCTCGTTCAAGCCGAACGCGGAGCTCCTGAACTACAAGGAACACAACCCGTTCTGGATCACGTCGCCGACGATCGCCCATATCAAGCATCTGCTGTTCAACACGGCGTATCCGAGCTGGCTCAAGACGACGATGTTCGTGGCGATCTGCTCGACCTTCCTGTCGCTGTTCGCATCGACGCTCGCCGCCTACGCGATCGAGCGCTTGCGCTTCCGCGGCAGCCCCTATGTGGGCCTCGGCATCTACCTCGCCTATCTGGTGCCGCCGTCGATCCTGTTCATTCCGCTGGCGACCGTGGTGGTGCAGTTCGGCCTGTTCGACAGTCCCTTGGCGCTGATCCTGGTGTATCCGACCTTCCTGGTGCCGTTCTGCACGTGGCTTCTGATCGGCTACTTCAAATCGATCCCCTATGAGCTGGAAGAATGTGCGCTGGTCGATGGCGCGACGCGATTGCAGATCCTGCGGCGGATCACGCTGCCGCTGGCGGTGCCCGGCCTGATCTCGGCCGGCATCTTCTCCTTCACGCTGTCGTGGAACGAGTTCATCTACGCGCTCGCCTTCATCCAGAGCAGCGCCAACAAGACCGTGCCCGTCGCGATCCTGACCGAGCTGGTTTCCGGCGACGTCTATCAATGGGGTGCGCTGATGGCGGGTTCGCTGCTCGGCTCGCTGCCGGTCGCGGTATTCTACTCGCTGTTCGTCGACTATTACGTCTCGTCGCTGACCGGCGCGGTGAAGGAGTAGCCTTTAGCGCGTGATGAGGGAGCGAATATTGTCGGCATCGGCGCGCGTCAGCGGATTGTAGACGATCATGCTGAGGTCGGATCGGCCGTCGACGGCAAACGCTGAATATTCCAGGCTGATCGGGCCGAGGATCGGATGCCGGAGGCGCTTCGGCTTCTCGCCGTGGACCTGAACATTGTTGTCGCGCCATAGCGCCTCGAATTCGGGGCTGCGCCTGCAAAGCTCGTCCACGAGTTGGCCGACTTCGGAGACGGCGCCGGCGCGCGCCGCATCCACCCGGAACGCGCCGACCACGAAGCGGGCGACGTTCTTCCAATCATATTGCGCGGCCCGGACGCGGGGGTCGAAGAAGATCAGGCGCAGGATGTTGCGCTGGTCCGGCGCAAGTGCGCCATAGTCAGTCAGCACCGCTGCGGCCGCGCGATTCCAGGCGACGACGTCCCAGGTGGCGGTCTTGATCAAAGCGGGACTGACCTCGAATGCATCGAGCAGGCGTTGCAATCGGGGCGTGACGTCGGCGGCGGCCTTGTAGCGCACCTCGGGCGGGCGTCCGAGCCCGAGCAAAAAAAGATGCTCGCGCTCGATGTCGGTCAGCATCAACGCCGCGGCGATCCGGTTCAACACGTCAGGCGAGGGTGCGCCGCCGCGGCCCTGCTCCAGCCACGTGTACCAGGTCGGACTGATGTTGGCGCGTTGGGCGACCTCTTCGCGGCGCAGCCCCGGCGTTCGCCGGCGTCCCACCACGAAGCCAAGGGCGGCCGGATCAAGCCGGATGCGCCGATCCTTCAAATAGGTGCCCAGCAGGTTATCGGTGCGGGCATGTTGCTCCTGTTGAACTTGGGGCATCCCGATCCTGTTGGTTATTATACCATGATAAAGTCACTACTTTAATGGAATGAAAGGATAGCCGATATCCGTCTCCGCACAACCCTGGAGACTTCACATGCGTGTATTCCTCACCGGCGCGACCGGTTTTGTCGGCTCTGCCATCGTCCCTGAACTGATCACATCAGGCCATCAGGTATTGGGTCTCGCCCGTTCCGATAACGGAGCCGAGACGCTCAAGGCGATGGGCGCAGAAGTCCATCGCGGCTCGCTGGAAGATCCGGACAGCCTTCGTGCCGGCGCGCGCCAGGCTGACGCCGTCATCCACGCGGCCTTCAACCATGACTTCTCGCGGTTCGCGGAGAATTGCGCCGACGACCAGCGTGCGATCGAGGCGATCGGCGCCGTGCTCGAAGGGTCCGAGCGGCCGATGCTCGTTACCTCGGGGCTCGCATTGATTGCGCCAGGCCGCATCGCTACCGAGCAAGACAAGGCCTCGCCCGATTTTCCACGCGCGTCCGAGAGAGCGGCCGCGGCCGTGGCGGCACGCGGCGTGCGCGCTTCCACCGTGCGCCTCGCACCATCAACCCATGGCGCGGGCGATCATGGTTTCGTTCCGCATCTGATCAACCTGGCGCGCGAGAAGGGCGTTGCCGCCTATATCGGCGATGGCAGCAACCGCTGGCCCGGCGTGCACCGGCGCGATGCCGCCCGTCTCTATCGGTTGGCGCTCGAACAGGGCGTCGAGAGTGGCCCCTATCACGCGGTCGACGATGAGGGTGTGCCGTTCAAGGCGATTGCGGAAGTGATCGGCCGCCGGCTCGGCGTGCCCGTCGTCTCCAAGACTCCCGAAGAGGCAGCCGGGCATTTCGGCTGGTTCGCGAGATTCGCCGGGATGGACATACCGAGTTCGAGCGCGCGGACCAGAGCCGCGCTGGGATGGAAACCAGAACAGCCGGGACTGATCGCCGATCTCGATCAGCCCCACTATTTTAGCGGCTGAGCCAGACCCAAATGCCGTGAGCACCTGGCTACGAAGATGTATCGGCGCAAACGAAATCAAGATACCGGTTCGGCAGCATCGCAATCGCCGAACCGGCCTACCCAGGTGATCCCTTGAGTTCTGAACCTTCGACCAAACCTGCGGCGGCCAGTTCGTTCGCGGCGATGAAGTCACGGCCCTACCGGGCGCAGTTCATCACTTACGTGCTGGCCATGATGGCCGACAATATCGAACACGTGATCAGCTATTGGGTCGTGTTCCAGAAATTCCATTCACCGGCGCTGGCCGGCTTCGCGGTGCTGTCGCACTGGCTGCCCTTCCTGCTGTTCTCCGTCGGCGTCGGCGGGCTGGCCGATCGCTTCGACCCGCGCCGCATCATCCAGTGCGGGATGCTGCTGTTCATCGTGGCCTCGGCGGGATGGGGCATGTTCTTCATATCAGACACGCTGCAGATGTGGCACGCGATGCTGTTACTGGTGATCCACGGCTGCGCCGGCGTGCTGTGGCAGACGCCGAACCAGTTGCTGCTCTATGACATCGTCGGGCCGGCCGATCTGCCGAGCGCGGTGCGCTTGAACGCGATGGCGCGCTATCTGGGAATCCTGGTCGGTCCGGCCGTCGGCGGCGTCATCATGCTGGCGCTGGGCCCATCGCACGGCATCATTCTCAACACGCTGTTCTATTTGCCGATGCTGCTCTGGCTGTTCTGGGCGCCCGTCAGCGCCAAGGGCGCGGTGGCAAAGCGCCTCGCCGTCCGCGGCCTTGCCGATATCGTGCAGACCATCCGCGCCATCGGCGCCTATCGGGTGCTGACCTCGATGACGCTGCTCGCCGGGCTGACCTCCTTCATGATCGGCAACGCCTACCACGCCCAGATGCCGGGCTTTGCCATCGATCTCGGGCACGGCGATCCCGGCGTCGCCTACAGCATGCTTTTGGCCGCCGACGCTGCCGGCGCGTTGCTCGCGGGCATCGCGCTGGAAGCATGGGGCCGGCTCAGGGCGACGCCGCAGACCGCGATCGTACTCGCCATTCTATGGGCGCTGTCCCTGCTCGCCTTCGCATCGGTCGGGATCTACTCGTTTGCGATCGCGCTGCTGTTTGCCGCCGGGTTCTTCGAATTGTCGTTCAATACGATGGCGCAAACCATGGTGCAGTTGAATGCCCCCGCCGATATCCGCGGCCGTGTGGTCGGCCTGTTCAACATGGCCGGGCTCGGCATGCGCGCCTTCAGCGGCATCACCGTGGGCGTGCTCGGCGCCGCGATCGGCATTCACTGGTCGCTCGGGCTGTCGGCCGCCGTGCTGTTGGTTTTTCTGTTCGTGCTGCTTAGCCGCACGGCGAAGGCCGTTTGAGGGTCTGGCTTAATCTCCGCTGCGGCAACCGCGCCGGGGCTCGAACGGGCGACGTAAGGCCGCAACCCTTATCCAACAGCATTACCGGCATTTCACAAAACTGTCAGGCGGTTGTTACACACGCCCCGGAGAACACGGCATCGTTTCTCACAGGAGATATTTCCATGCGCATGTCACTGCTCTGTTCCGTCGCCTCGGTCTTTCTGGCAGGTGCCGCGTTTGCGCAAGGCGAAGGCGAGTTTCCCGCCACGCTGAAGGGCCACGCCGTGATGCCGGCGCAATCCTTCGTCGACGCCCCCGCCGACGCGCCCGACGATCTCAAGACATCGGGCAAATACACCACCGGCCGCCGGGTCGATGCGGTCGGCAGCGTGATGGGAAAATCCTACGAGCGCCCGACCGGCGTATCGCTGCCGTTCAAGGGTCAGCCGCTGCAGGGTCATTCCGGCATCAAGGTAATGCCGGACGGTTCGTTCTGGGTACTGACCGACAACGGCATGGGCTCGCGCTACAATTCACCTGACTCGATGCTGTATCTGAACCGGCACAAGATCGACTGGGCAACCGGCACCATCGATCGCCAAGAAACCATCTTCCTGCACGACCCCGACAAGAAGGTACCGTTCCGCATCGTCCATGAAGCCACCGCCAAGCGTTATCTGACCGGCGCCGATTTCGACACCGAAGGCTTTCAGATCATCGGTGATACCTTCTGGATCGGCGACGAATTCGGTCCCTACATCCTGAAAGCCGACAAGACCGGCAAGGTGCTGGCCGTGTTCGAAACCACGGCCGACGGCAAGCCAGTGCGTTCGCCGGACCATTGGTCGGTACAGTCGCCGGGCGCGCCGGGCGCGAGCTACACCACTGTCAATTTGCGCCGCTCCAAGGGCTATGAGGGCTTTGCCTCGTCGAAGGACGGCAAGTTCCTCTACGGCCTGCTGGAAGGCCCGTTGTGGGATGCCGAGAAGAAGGATTGGGAAAAGGTCGACGGCAAGGAAGCCTCGCGGATTCTCGAATTCGACGTCGCCGCGGAAAAGTTCACCGGCCGTTACTGGCACTACGTGTTCGAGGCGAACGGCCACGCGATCGGCGACTTCAACATGATCGATGCCAATAGCGGCCTGATCATCGAGCGCGACAATGGCGAAGGCACCGCGGACAAGGCCTGCCCGGCGGGCACCCGCGGCGAGAACTGCTTCCCGGATCTGGCTAAATTCAAGCGCGTCTACAAGGTAGAACTGTCAGACGCCAACGCCGGCAAGCCGGTGCGCAAGATCGCCTATATCGACCTGATGAAGATCAAGGATCCCGACAAGAAAGCGAAGAAGCCGCTCAATGACGGCGTCTTGACGTTCCCGTTCTTCACCATCGAGAACGTCGACCGGGTCGACGAGACGCATATCATCGTCGGCAACGACAACAACTTGCCGTTCTCGTCGAGCCGCGACCCCAGCAAGGCCGACGACAACGAGTTCGTGCTGTTGGAAGTCGCGGAGTTTTTGAAGGCGAAGTAAGCCTGGTTCTATCCGCCGTCATTGCGAGCGAAGCGAAGCAATCCATAATCCCATAGCAGAGACATGGATTGCTTCGTCGCTTCGCTCCTCGCAATGACGGAAAATGAGCCTTGATGCTACCCCGCAGGCGTCATCACGATGCCCTTGTCCTTGGGCCAGCGCACGCGCCAGGCGAAGCCGATATCCCGGACTTCGCCCGGTTTGGCCTCGAACGCCCATTCCAGCACGCCGCGCTTGTCGCGCAGATTGGTCGTGGTCGGCGGCGTCGAGGACGACAGCATCTCGACCTGGATGTCCTCGTTTTCGCTGACCGGCAATTGATCCTCGATCGCAACCCTGATCGGGAAGTCGTGGCCGTTGCGGATGGAGGTCTTGAACGAGCGCTCGTCGGTCTTCGACGTCGTCACGATCAGGCCGGCCGAACCCTCGTTGCGTTTGACGGTCGTGCGCTCGATCTTGATCTTGTCGTCGGCGCCAAAACCGAGCCGCACGGTTTCGTCCTTGCCGGCGGCGGTCATCTGGCCGCGGCCGACGAAGACGCCGTCACGATAGATCGCGACCCGGCCCGGCAGCAGCGGCGCGTCTTCGGTCTGCTTGAAGCTCGCTTCGAGGAACGCGGTCGGATCCAGCACCGGTACCGCGCGCACCGCGAGATCGGGCGCAATGGTGGCGCTGGAAACACGCAGGCTTTTCGCGCCTTCGCTGGCGCCGAGGCTGACGCGCCCGGGAATCTTGAACGCCACCTGGAAGCCGCTGACATCGGCCGTGGCCTGCTGCTCGGCCGCTTTCTCCGCCATGGCGTCGTTCCCTCCGTTAAGGAGGTACTGCCTCCGCCTGTCTGGGAGTGGAGCAGCCGCGGGCATTGCCGTATCCGATGCGGACGCCGCGGCCATCGGACGCGGTACTTGCGGGAATTGAACGACGAGCGATTTCAGGTCGGGCGCGTTGCCGCCACGTGCGGTTCGCACCGTCGAGACGTTGAGCGCGACATTCGACCAGTCCTCGCCGGTGTTCTGGGTGATTTCGGCGCGGCGCACCAGTTCGAGCGCCGGTTTGCGGTCCTTGGCGCCGGTATCGAGACGCGCATCGTAGAGCGGCGCCCAGCGCGCGTTGCGCACCGCATAGGTCACCCGCAGCGTCGCCCTGGTGGCGGCCGCCGCGGCGAGTTCGATCCGGACCTCGAGCTTGCTCGGCGGCTTCTGCGCCCGGTCCGCTTCCAGCCGCGCAACCTCGCGGTCGAGTTCGCGCTGCTTGCGTTCGGCCTCGCGGATCGCGCTGTCGGCGGTTGCGACCTCCTCTGCGACCGCGGCAAAGGCCGCGCGCCATTCGGCGATCGGACGCGCCTCGCCCTTGTCACCAATGCCGGCCGGCGAGGCCTCCGCAAAACGTTCGGCGAATTTGCGCCGCGCGGCGGCGGAATCGATTGTGCCCTGCAGGTCCGCGCGCTGGTCTTTCAGCACCTCAATGCGCTTGTCGAGCTCGGGCAAATTGACCGGCGGCGCCGCGCGCGGCGGCCTGGCGTCGATGGCGCCGATGGTGAGCTTGGCGCCCGCCTCGCCTTCGACCCGCAGCGACGACGGATCCAGCGTCAGCGGAAAATCCTTCAACACGGCCGAATGGTCGCCGGCCGGAAGATCGAGCGTGATGACGCGGGTAACGCTGGCGCCGTCGGGGTAGACGGTGACGGCATCGACGGCCGAACTGGCGGCCACATCGGCGGCCCGCGCCGGCGCTACGGCAAACCCTGCCACCATGACGAGGCTGGTCGTCGCAAGACATTTGGCAATCAATCGCATTGGTTTCCCTCCCAGGGCCGTTGGCTGGACGGCGACGCGAAAAGTCCCATCACCCCTGGTGATGAGACGCCGCGACAGAGGAACTGGTTCGATTGGGGTTTCAGTAAGGCGTCACCGCGGCGGAGGTAGCGAGCTATTGCCGCGCACTGCCGCTTCAGGCCGCCGCGCGGCATGCTTCGGCGTCCCAGACCTGCATGGCGAATCAGACCACGCGTCCCAAAAGTCCGAACAGCCACTCCACGCCCGCGTCCATCATCGCGACCTTGGGCGCGATGGCACGCAACTGGAACTTCCGAACCGGAAAGGGGGCCGTGGTGCCAATGAGGCCGAAGCGCGCGCCGTGCATCGCCAGCAGGCCTCTGGGCAAGGCAGCAATCAGGTCCGTCTCCGCAAGTAGCGCAAAGGCCAACATGAAGTTCGGCACCGTCATCGCGACACGGCGAGACCGGCCTTCTCGGGCGAGGACATCATCGAAATAGGCGCGCGGGTCGCCGGTGGTCGACACCATGAGATGCTTCATGTCGCAATAGCAGTCCAGTGTCGGCGTCTCCGCGAACGGATGCCCTGCGCGGGACACGATCACGAAATCGTCCTCGAAGATCACCTTGTGGGTGAAGCGCGCGGGTACGTCATCCATCGGAACTACCACGACGTCGGCCACGCGCGCGTCGAGTTCGGCAATCGCCGTGTCGCGCAGCAGGTGGCGCATGCTGATGTCAATGCGTGGCGCGGCGCGTTCCATCTCCTGAATCAGCGGCGGCAACAGCACGGCCGCCGTTGCATCCGGCGCGCCGATGGTGAAGCGGCGCTCGGAGCTGGCCGGATCGAACGGTGCGGCGCTGGTGACGACCCGCCGCACGCGCGCCAGGATGTCGGCAATCGGCTCGGCCAGTTCGATCGCCCGCGTGGTCGGCGCTACACCCTTCGGAGTACGCAGGAACAAGGGATCGTTGAGCAAAAACCGTAGGCGGTTCAGACCATGACTCACCGCCGATGGCGTCAGGTTAAGACGACGCGCCGCCTTGCCGACATGTCGCTCCGCCAGCACGGCCTCGAAAACCGGCAGCAAATTGAGGTCGGCATTTGCTAACTGAATTTCTTTCAGCATATCCCTGAAATCATATCATCGAACTCATTCACCGGCAATTTCTACTCATTTGCGAGCAGCAAGCGAATCCATTCCGGATCGTGGCTCACAAGGCCGCTGTAATCATAACCAATTGAAAATCAACATTTTTTAAGGAGAAACACCATGTCTACCACCCTAAATCTCGCAACGCGGCTGCTTCAGAGCGCAGCCGTTTCTTCCCTCCTGATCGCCGGATTCACCCCCGGTGCACATGCGGCCGGCGCCAACGCCCAGATTCACGGTAACGGCTTCAGCGCCACCATACTCAAGGTCGTTTCCGAAAACGGAACGTCGTGGACCAAGATCGAGGGAAGCACCATCAACTTGCCCGTCAACGTCCACATCGGAATGCCCGGGTATCCGATCGTGAACTACAAGGTTCGACAGCTCGCCCAACCCAACGGCCAATACTTCGTGAATGTTTCCCCCGATAAACATCACGACGATCAGGTGGACTTCTCGACCTTCTATGAAGGCTCGACCGACTATATGACTGCCGCGGAACGGCAGGCCATTATTGCGACCTGCAATTCCAAGCTCGGCGAAGGAAAGGGCATTCGCGAAAGCCACAACACGTTCGGCGCCGTCGGAGTCGAGTTGACCGCCTCGTTCCTGACCCCGAGCAAGGACGTCGGTCCGCTTCCGTCGGGCGCACTGGGCGAGCCGCACAAGTCGACCGCGAATGTGATCGTGCCCGTGAAGTGCGAAGGCAAGCATGGCAAGGCGGATGACATCGCGGCCAAGGAACCGAACTTCGGCGTCAAGAGCATCCATCTGCGCTTCATGACGACGGCCGGCTATCCGACCAAGCCGAACCCGGGCACCCAGTGCCAGATGAGCGCGGCCAAGGTGCGGCTCGAAACCTCCAAGGCCGGAGGCGTCAAGTTCAGGCTGTGGACCAAGGTCGGCAACCAGCCGATGCAGAACCAGTTCGTCGAGGCCTGGTCGAAGTTCGTCGGTCCCGGCAAGTACGAAGCGTCGTTCAGCAAGACCTTCTCGGTCGACAAGACGACGCCGATCCAGGCGATGGCCGAAGACCTCACCAATCCGATCGGTCAATCGACCGGATGGAAGGAAGTGAAGCTCGACTGCACGGGCGCCGGCGGCGGCGGTTTTGCCAGTACGCCCACCACGGCCAACCCGGACAACAGGCCAGCGCTGCCTGCGGGTAACGCGCAGCGACCTCCGATGCGGCCAGTCCTTGGACAGGCACGTCCTATGCCGCAGCGTGTCTTGCAAGCACAGGCCTCGGCACCGGTCGCCGCCAAGGAACGGTTTCAGCGCAGCAAACCGCACCTGAACTGATACGGCAGGCGACCACGAGCGGGCCCCCGATCCGAAGCAGTCGGGGGCCCGCTTAGCCTTGTGAATTTCTCAGAACACCAGAGCCGCTTTAGAACACCAGCGCCTTGGCCTGCTTGACCTGCGGCAATCCCTGCACCTTGGCGATCACGTCGGCCGGAATGGCGCCGTCGACCTCGACCAACGCGATGGCGTCGCCGCCCGGCTTGTTGCGGCCAAGATGGAAGGTCGCGATGTTGATCTTGGCGTCGCCGAGCAGGCCGGCAAAGCTGCCGATGAAGCCCGGCTTGTCTTCGTTGGTGACATAGATCATCGACTTGCCGAACTCGGCGTCGACCCGGATGCCCTTGATGTCGACCAGCCGCGGCTTACCGTCGTGATAGACGGTGCCGGAGACCGAACGTTCCTGCCGCTCGGTGGTGACCGTGACGGTGATCAGGCTTTCGTAATCGCTTTGCGCCGCGCGCACGATCTCGTCGACCACCATCCCGCGCTCCTTGGCGACAACCGGCGCCGAAACCACGTTGACGTCGCCCAGCATCGGCCGCAGCAGGCCGGACAGCACGGCGGACGTGATCGCCTTGATCTTCATTTCGGCGACATGGCCCTCATAGGTAATCTGGACCTTGAGGATACCGCTCTCGGTGAGCTGGCCCGCGAACGAGCCGAGCTTTTCGGCAAGTTCAATGAACGGTTTCAGCTTCGGCGCTTCCTCGGCCGTGATCGAGGGGAAATTGACCGCGTTCGAGATCGCGCCGGTCAGGAGATAATCCGACATCTGCTCGGCGACCTGAAGGGCGACGTTCTCCTGCGCTTCCGTGGTGGAGGCGCCGAGATGCGGCGTGCAGATCACGTTAGGATGACCGAACAGCACGTTCGAGGTGGCCGGCTCCTCGACGAAGACGTCGAAGGCGGCGCCCGCGACATGCTTGGAATTCAAGGCGTCGACCAGCGCCTGCTCGTCGACCAGGCCGCCACGCGCGCAGTTGACGATGCGCACGCCCTTTTTCATCTTGGCGATGGCGCCGGCGTCGATGATGTTTTTGGTCTTCTCGGTCAGTGGCGTATGCAGCGTGATGAAATCGGCGCGCTTGAGCAGGTCGTCGAGTTCAACCTTCTCGACGCCGATATCCTTGGCGCGTTCCGGCGACAAGAACGGATCGAACGCGATCACCTTCATGCGCAGGCCGAGCGCGCGGTCGGCGACGATCGCGCCGATGTTGCCGCAGCCGATCACGCCGAGCGTCTTGGCCGTGATCTCGACGCCCATGAAGCGGTTCTTCTCCCACTTGCCGGCCTGGGTCGAGGCGTCGGCCTGCGGAATCTCGCGCGCCAGCGCCAGCATGAGTGTGATGGCATGTTCGGCGGTCGTGATCGAATTGCCGAACGGCGTGTTCATCACGATGATGCCCTTGGCGGTCGCGGCCGGAATCTCGACATTGTCGACGCCGATGCCGGCGCGGCCGATCACCTTCAGCCGCGTGGCTTTTTCGATGATCTTGGCGGTCGCCTTGGTCGCGGAGCGGATCGCAAGGCCATCGTAATTGCCGATGATCTCGGCGAGCTTGTCCTTGTCCTTGCCGAGATTGGGCTGGAAATCGACGTCCACGCCGCGATCCTTGAATATCTGCACGGCGGCGGGAGAGAGCGCGTCGGAGATGAGAACTTTGGGTTTTGTCATTGGATGTTACCTGGAGAGCTAATGGAGGAAGCCGGGCTTGGCGGCAGTGACGGGAATTCCGGTGCGCAAGGTCGCGGCGAACGAGCTGCCCTCGAGCGGCATAGCGTCGAGCATGCGGCCACCCAGGATGTCGCCGACGATGGCGCGGCCGATCGCATCACGTACGTCCTGCCACGGCCCCTGGTGATCGACGCCGAGCATCCAGCTTTGTTCGCCGCCGCGCATCGCCAGCATCAGCCAGGCGCCACGCACGGATTTGACTGAAGCGAATTCGCGCGCGAGCGCCGCGATCAGCTCAGCCGGCATTTCCTTGGGGTGAGCGAGCAATATCTGCTGCGGCGCCTCGGTGGTAATGGCCTGCGGGGACTTCATATCGAACTCCCCCGCCAGCATCCGCGCCACCTCGCCCGGCGTGAAATCCTTGCCGTAGTCGGAGCCCGGATTGAGCACGAACGGCGCGCCGGGATAGCGGGCGAAGAAATCGCGCGTCCGGTCCGGTCCGATGATGTGGTCGCCCTTGAACCAGGTGCGCGCCCGCGACGGTGCCGTAAAGAACGGGATCAGCTTTTCTTCGCCGCGGGTGGCGCTCGGCAAGGTCAGGGTGGCGCCTTCGGGAATGATGACCTTGCCGTCGGCATCGGGCGGGCCGATCGGCGTTCCGCCGGCGATCATCACCAGGAATATCTGGGCATCCATCAACGCACGGGCGAAAGCCGGCCGTTCAGCCGGCTCCGCCGATGCACGCATCAGCAAGCGCTCGATGTCGTTCTCAGGTTCGAACATGGGATGGCCTGGGTGAGATGTTGCCGTGCGGAACCAATCCGCACGGCCGAACGTCACGCTGCCTTAAGCTGCTTTGGGCAGCGCTGCCTTGGTCTCGGCGAATGCCCAATCGATCCATTGCGTCAGCAGCGCGACGTCGGACGCTTCCACGGTGGCGCCGCACCAGATCCGCAAGCCCGCCGGCGCATCGCGGTAATAGGCGAAGTCGTAACCGGCGCCTTCCTTCTCGACCAGCGCGACAAGCTTCTTCGAGAAGTCCGCCTGCGCGTCCGCCGTCAGCGAGGTGATGGCGGGATCGACGAACTTCAGGCACACCGAGGTGTTGGAGCGGGTCGCCGGATCCTTCGCCAGGAAGTCGATCCACGGCGTCTTCGCCTTCCAGTCGGCAATCGCCCTGGTATTGGCATCGGCGCGCGCGATCAGGGCCTTGAGGCCGCCGATCGATTTCGCCCACTGCAGCGCATCGAGATAATCCTCGACGCACAGCATCGACGGCGTGTTGATGGTCTCGCCCTCGAAGATGCCTTCGTTGAGCTTGCCGCCCTTGGTCATGCGGAAGATTTTCGGCAATGGCCACGCCGGCTTGTAGCTTTCGAGCCGGGCGACAGCGCGCGGCGAGAGCACCAGCATGCCGTGCGCGGCTTCACCGCCGAGCGCCTTCTGCCAGGAGAAGGTCACGACATCGAGCTTGGCCCAGTCGAGCGGCTGCGCGAAAGCGGCCGAGGTTGCGTCGCAGATGGTGAGGCCTTCGCGGGTCGCGCTGATCCAGTCGGCATTGGGCACGCGCACGCCGGAAGTGGTGCCGTTCCACGTGAATACGATGTCCGAAGCGGGATCGGCTTTGGAAAGATCGGGGATTTCACCGTAGCCGGCGTGCAGCTTGGTGACGTCCTTGAGCTTCAATTCCTTGACGATATCGCTGACCCAGCC
>JBOHIT010000334.1:0-26714 GCA_050726155.1 Bradyrhizobium sp. | reverse complement strand
CCTGCCATCATTACGAACCGCGTTTCATCTATTTCGAATTGCGGGCGGTCTGCGAGCTTCTGGCCGAGGCCATTGCGACGCGTATCGCGGCACTTGAAAGTTTTGCGCAGAGCCAATCCGAAATCTTCGTGCAACGCCTCGAACAACGGATGATCGAGGCGATGTCGCGCGAAGGCGACTGGCGGGGTGCGATTTTCGATAGCTCGCAATCGATCCTGCAGCCTTTGGGAGCGAGCGGAAGCGCGCTGATTTACGAAGGCCAGATCATTTCGAGTGGCGAGGTCCCGGGAACACAGGAAATCAGGGAAATCGGCGCGTGGCTCGACACGCGCCGCGAGCTGTCCGTGATCGCAACGGCTTCGCTCGGGCTGGATGTTCCGCAGTTCGCGGGGATGATCAAGGTCGCGAGCGGGATCGCGGTGACGCCGATCTCCAGCAACCCCGGGGAATATCTGATCTGGTTCCGCCCGGAGCGTATCCGCACCGTGACCTGGGGCGGTGATCCGCTTAAGCCGTTCGTGATTGGCGATAATCCTTCGGACCTGTCGCCGCGCCGGTCGTTTGCACAATGGCATCAGCAGGTGGAGGGTACGTCCGAACCATGGACGCCGGCCGACATAGCCGCGGCGCGCCTGATTGGCCAATCGGTGGCCGATATCGTGCTGCAATTCCGGGCGGTACGCACACTCATCGCCCAGGATCAGCTTGAACAGTTCAGCCGCCATGTACGGGTGTCCGAGCAGCCGGTCATCATCGCTGATATCGAGGGCAAGATCCTGCTGATGAATGAGGCGTTCAAGACATTACTGCCGAACGACCACACCGCAGTCAGCCGGTTGGATGAACTGGCCGGCGCATTTCAGGAATCAGACCGGTTCCGTCAAAATGTTGCGGGCCTGATCGACCACCATCGGGCATGGCGTGGAGAGCTGCTGTTGCGCGCAGAAGGCAATCGGGAAAAGCCGCTGATGATACGGGCCGATCCGGTGCAGCCGTCGCGCGACCGGGTGCTCGGGTTTGTGCTGATCTTTTCCGACATCACCGATCGCAAGGCCGCCGAGATCGCGCGCGGCCGGTTTCAGGAAGGCATCATCCAGAGTAATCGCATCAACAGCGTTCGGCTGGATTCCAAAACCGATCTCGTCTACCAGAATCTACTCTCAGCGGTGATCGAGAACGCGCAGCTCGCGGCGCTTGAAATCACCTACGGTGTGGAAACCAGTCGAATCGCCGAGATGCTAGAAAGTGTCCGCAATTCGACCCTGCGAACTGCCGAGGTGCTGGAGCATCTGATCTGGCATGCATCGCGCACATCGGGCAGCAAAAAGCCCGAGAAATAGCTGGGCCGCCGCAGGATCGCGGATAGACGGCGACGGCAAGGCCATTCGTCGGTCAACCCCCGGGGCTGTCCTTCATGATGTAGCCCATCAGGTCGTCCACGTTGTGCTCCAAGTCCCGGATGGTCTCTTTGACGACGTCTCCGATCGAGATCACGCCCACAACCTTGCCTGCGTCCAGCACTGGCAGATGACGAAAACCGCGCGCTGACATCATTTTCATGCAGCCTTCAAGCGGATCGCCCGGCTTGACCGTCACAGGGTTGCCAGTCATCACTTGACTCACGGGCGTCTGCTTCGCATCGAGCCCGGGCAACAGCACTTTGATGGCGCAGTCACCCTGGGTCACGATACCGACCAGCACGTCGTCGTCGATTACCAGCACCGACCGGACCCGATTGTCGCGCATCTGGAGCAGGGCTTCGACGACCATGTCGCCGGAACGAACATGGATCAGGCCGCCGCTCTTCTGGGCCAAGGCGTTATTTACTGTGCTCATCGATCTCCTCTCGGCCCTATCCTATCATCGTCTTGATGGTCCGCATTGAAGGTTAGTCAAGATATGCTGCCTTGTCGCGTGGGCGAACATTCGTCCGAAGCAAAATCGCAAACACCTAATTTGCGTTAGTCCATATATGTGACGGATCAAGCAATGCCGTCGCGTCGCTACACGGTATGACAAGCTCGTCGCAACTACCTTGCCTTGGCCGATCTCGCAGTTATTCGGACTTGGCTTCGCAGTTAGAGTATACGCCCTAGTTCGTATCCGAGTTGAGCAATACCGCAGCCTGTACGGCACACGACAGGTCGATATTCAGGGAAAACGCGATGGCGGCTTCTTCGATCACGGCATGGCGATCGGCGGCCACGATTCCGGCATGGTCGAGCGCCTTGCGATAGTCCATCTTCAGCGCGTCGAGATCCGAGAAGCGCGGAAAATTGTAAAATGTGAGTTCTGCAGGGTGCAATCCCGGCGATCGAGCCAGCAAGCGCTGCAGGATCTGGCCACCGCTGAGGTCGCCAAGATACCGGGTGTAAGCGTGCGCTATCAGCCGCGAACCGTCGCCTTCCGCAGCCTTTGCGACCCGTTGTGCGTAATGGTCGCCGGCAGTGAGGAGGGGGATGTCCTGGCTCCAGCGTCTACCGCACAGGGCCAGTAGGTCGGATTCGATCGCGGGGGCGCGGTCCAATCTGTATTGGGCAAGGACGCCGATACCCGGCGATTGAAGATGGCGTTCGAGGCCTTGCTCCATCGCCTGGTAGGCGGGCAGCAGATTGCGCAGGAGAAGCGCATAGGCTTCGCGGCTTGCTTGTCCCCGCAACAGGTCTCGGATGACGCCGGTGCGCTCCGCTTCGACGTGGAGCGTCTTGGTACGAAGATAAAGCGACGTGACGACTCCGTCTGGCGCTTCCGCCCTGGCAGCCGTCATTTCCTTAATCCCCCGTATTTTCCTGAGCGGCGCCTGTCGCCGCGGCGTTTCCTGGCGTTTCTGCGCGCCCGGCATCGTCAATTCCGCGCCTTGATCTGCTCGATCAGGCCGCGGGCCTGTTGGGGCGCCGTGGTCGCATCCGCCGACATCATATCGGCTCCCATCGAAGCCACAAGGTCCGGGTGGGTGATCACCATGGGCCCACCTAGGATGATGCCGACGTGTCTGTTGCGCGAGTCGCGCCGGATGTCGTGGATGTCCTTCTTCAGCTCGTCGAGCCGGCGGTCGCTGCTGACGGAAAAGCCGACCACGTCGAACCAGTGGTTATGCACAAGAGAGGTGAGCTCCTGATGCGAAGAGAAGGGGCCGGTGCACAGGTTCCAGCCGGCCCGCCGGAAGAATTCAGCCACCATCGACAGCCCAAAACTGTGCTGCTCGCCTGGAATTATCGTCAGCAGAACCGATTCGCCGGCGTGAAACGCATTGGTTTCATCGGTGAACCGATCGCCGAGCCTGCGCATGATAATCTGAAGGCGGCCCACGGCCAGCGTCACGTTTGCAAAATCTGCCGCATCCGATTCCCAGAGCGTGCCGAGTTGTCGCGCCGCGGGCGCCAGCAAATCGAGAAAGATCGATTCGACCGTACTGCCGTTTGCCAACAACTCATCGACATAGGCGGACACGGCGCCGTCATCGTTCCCGAGCGCCAATGACGCGAATTGTTCAATCGCGGTCGGAGGCTGTTGTTCGGTGGCTTCAACAATCTTTGACGCGGGCGCGCGTCGAAGCGCGAGCACGATCTTGGGAACGATCTGGCTCTTGATGGTTCGGACCACCTGAATCGGCTGCAGCGTCGGCCGAAATCGCCACAGCGGTGCCGGTATTCGTTGTCGAAGGGATTTTTTGTGACGCACCGGTGCGGTGTCGGTGGCGCTGCCGGCTGAGAAGGATTGCTCATTCACATCGGTCATTTTTCACTCCCCCCAACATTAAGTCCCCGCTTCTCAAAACCGTCAAGTTTAATTTACGTATGGTTTAGTTGACAGTTCTGAGAACGAAGTTTAGCCTTCTTGTCATCAAGCCCGCACATAGGGAGTGGCGCGGTGCATCTTCGAGCAGCTTCAAACCGAGATTTTCCCCAATACGGCGACCAATCGCCGGCAGATGCTCGTTTTCCCCAGCCGATATCGCATCACTGCGACGAAAGACTGTCAAACAATCTTTACAGTCTGTCGCAGGAAACCGTCGCTGCGCCTGCGAAGCAAAATTCCTCTGCTGCGGCTTCGAAATCGGCAGTCCGCTCGACCGCGCAACCACTTAAGGCGCTCTACACCCCCGAGCAGCGCATCCGCCGCGACGCAACACGGTGGACGCTGGTGCAGGGCATCCTGGCGCCAGTCCAGTTCCTCGTCTTCCTGATCAGCCTCGCCTTGGTCGTCCGGTACCTGACATCGGGCGATGGATTCGGAGCCGCTACGGCGTCGATCGTGATCAAAACACTGCTGCTTTACGCGATCATGATCACCGGCGCGATCTGGGAGCGGGAAGTCTTCGGCTGCTACTTGTTCGCGCCGGCATTCTTCTGGGAAGACGTGTTCAGCTTCCTCGTGCTGGCGCTACATACGGCATATCTGGTCGCGCTGTTTGGCGGAATCGGCGACCCCCGCCAGCAGATGATGCTCGCGCTCGCCGCGTACGCGTCCTACTTCATCAACGCCACGCAGTTCGTGCTGAAGCTACGTGCCGCACGCCGCGATGAACGCCGCGCATTGGCATCGGCTCCCTCGATTTCCGGGAGCAGGGCATGAACGCGCATGTGCAGGGTTGCGCCTCCACCTCCGCGATTGCGCCGAAGACGGTTCGCCGTGAGAGCGGCCAGCGCGAAGTGTTCTGCGGGCTGACCGGCATCGTCTGGCTGCATCGCAAGATCCAGGACGCATTCTTCCTCGTTGTGGGTTCGCGCACCTGCGCGCATCTGATCCAATCCGCGGCTGGCGTGATGATCTTCGCCGAACCGCGATTTGCAACGGCGATCATGGAAGAGAAGGATCTCGCCGGGCTCACCGACGCCAATGATGAGTTGGACCGGATCGTGACCCAACTGATCGCGCGACGGCCGGATATTAAGTTGCTATTTCTGGTCGGGTCGTGCCCCTCCGAGGTTATCAAGCTCGACCTGTCGCGCGCCGCGCTGCGACTGTCGCAGACGTTTTCGCCCGGTGTGCGCATCCTGAATTACTCGGGCAGTGGAATCGAGACGACATTCACGCAAGGCGAGGATGCCTGTCTCGCCTCGCTCGTCCCCGCGGCCCCCCCGTCTCGGACGAGCGAGGACCAACTGCTGATCGTGGGATCGCTGGCCGATGTGGTTGAAGACCAGTTCGTGCGCATGTTCGAGGCGCTTGGTATTGGCCAGGTACAGTTTCTGCCGCCGCGCAGTTCCTTGGAGCTTCCGGCGGTGGGGCCGAACACCAGATTTCTTCTGGCTCAGCCGTTCCTTGCCGATACCGCGCGGGCGCTGGAAGACCGCGGCGCCACGCGATTGGCAGCACCGTTCCCACTGGGCGTCGAGGGGACCACGGCATGGCTTCGCGCCGCGGCCGACGCCTTCCGCGTTGATGCCGCGTTGTTCGAGACCGTGACGCAACCTTATCGTATCAGGGCGGAGCGTGCGCTGGTTCGCTATCGTGAACAGCTGGTGGGCCGGAGCATCTTCCTGTTCCCGGATTCCCAGCTCGAAATTCCGCTGGCGCGGTTTCTGTCGCGCGAATTATCGATGCAGCTGGTGGAGGTAGGAACACCGTACCTGCACCGCGAGCACCTCGCCGAAGAACTCAATCTGCTGCCGGCCGATGTTGCGCTGACCGAAGGGCAGGATGTCGACTTGCAACTCGATCGCTGCCGGGCCGCGCGGCCTGATCTCGTGGTGTGCGGCCTGGGGCTGGCCAATCCGCTGGAAGCCGAGGGCATGACCACCAAATGGTCGATCGAACTCGTGTTCACGCCGATCCAGGGATACGAGCAGGCCGCGGATCTGGCCGAACTGTTCGCACGCCCGCTCGTGCGCCGCGCAAAGCTGGTGGCCTGACATGCAGCTCACGGTGTGGACATATGAAGGACCTCCCCATGTCGGCGCGATGCGCGTCGCCACGGGCATGGAAGGTCTGCACTATGTGTTGCATGCTCCGCAGGGCGATACCTATGCGGATCTGCTGTTCACGATGATCGAACGCCGCGACCGCCGTCCACCCGTAACCTACACCACCTTCTCTGCGCGAGACCTTGGTGGCGATACCGCTGAATTGTTCAAGACTGCGGCGCAAAATGCCTATGACCGATTTCAGCCGCAGGCGATGATCGTCGGTGCTTCCTGCACGGGGTCGCTGATTCAGGACGACCCCGGCGGCCTGGCGCGGGCGCTCAATCTTCCCATTCCGGTCGTGACCGTCGATTTGCCTGCCTATCAGCGCAAGGAGAATTGGGGAGCAGCCGAGACCTTCTACCAGCTCGTTCGTGCGTTGGCAGGGCCTTCGGCACCGGCGCCGGGCGCCAAGCGGGCCGAGCGTGCTGCCAGCGCACGGCCGCGCTGCAATCTGCTGGGCCCCACAGCGCTCGGCTTCCGCCATCGGGATGATATCACCGAGATTACCTCCCTCCTGGCAAGGCTCGGTATCGACGTCAACGTCACGGCGCCCATGGAGGCTACGCCTGCGGATATCGCAAGGCTTGGCGAGGCCGACTTCAATGTGGTGCTGTATCCGGAGATAGCGGGGCAGGCGGCTTCCTGGCTACATCGAACGCTCGCGCAGCCCTTTACCAAAACGATTCCGATCGGTGTTTCGGCAACGCGCGAGTTCGTCGAAGAAGTCGCTAAGCTGGCCGCTGTCGATGCGACCGCAACGCTCGCGGCATCTTCGACCCGATTGCCCTGGTACTCGCGCTCGGTCGATTCGACCTATCTCACGGGAAAGCGCGTCTTCATTTTTGGCGACGCCACTCATGCGGTTGCCGCGGCGCGTATCGCGTCGGACGAACTCGGCTTCAAGGTGGTCGGGCTTGGCACCTACAGCCGCGAATTCGGTCGGGAAATTCGGGAAGCCGCGAAGCGTTACGATATCGAGCCCCTGATTACGGACGATTATCTGGAGGTCGAGGCCAAGGTCGCGGCATTGCAGCCCGAATTGGTGCTCGGCACCCAGATGGAGCGGCACATCGCCAAACGCCTCGGCCTCCCCTGCGCGGTAATCTCTGCGCCGGTGCATGTGCAGGATTTTCCGGCGCGCTACGCCCCGCAGATGGGTTTTGAGGGCGCCAACGTGATCTTCGACACCTGGGTTCACCCGCTGATGATGGGTCTGGAAGAACATCTGCTGGCGATGTTCAAGGACGACTTTGAATTCAAGGACGGCGCGGTGCCGTCGCATCTGGGCGCGGGTCATGCTGCGCCGGCAGATGAAACGCCGGTCGGGACGGCCGCCTTGGTTTCCGACATCTCAGTCATCTGGGCGGCCGATGCCGAGAAAGAACTGCGCAAGATTCCCTTCTTCATTCGCGGCAAGGCGCGCCGCAACACCGAACGCTTCGCCAACGAAAAAGGCGTGGCCACCATAACCATAGAGACGCTTTACGATGCCAAAGCGCATTACGCTCGCTGACGCTACCCCCCTGAGGGTCGTGGTCGTGACCATGGACGGTCACCTGTCCGGCGCGGCCGGCCGTGCGCAGAAGCTATTGAAAGCAAATTTTCCGGCGCTGGAACTTGCGGTCCATTCCGCGGACGAGTGGGGCACGGACGACGCAGCGCTTCACCGCTGCAACGCAGATATCGCCCGCGGCGATATCGTGATCGCCACCATGCTTTTTCTCGACGACCACGTCCGTGCCGTGATGCCTGCCCTAAAGGCCCGCCGCAACGATTGCGACGCCATGGTCTGCTGCATGTCGGCGGCCGAAGTCGTGAAGCTGACGCGGGTCGGCAAGTTTGACATGAGCGGCGAGGCCCTTGGCGCAATCGCCTGGCTGAAGAAGCTGCGCGGCAACCGTAAGGGATCACCCGGCGGCAAGGGCGAAATGAAGATGCTGCGGCAGTTGCCGAAGCTGTTGCGCTTCATCCCCGGCACCGCGCAGGACATGCGCGCCTATTTCCTGACCCTGCAATACTGGCTGGCGGGTTCCGAACAGAACATTGCCAATATGATCCGTCTGCTAGTGGATCGGTACGCCGACGGTCCGCGCCGGGGCCTGCGCGGCATCGCCAAGGCCGAGGCACCAGTCGAGTATGCCGATATCGGTGTGTATCACCCGCTCCTGAAAGGCCGTATCGCTGATACCGCCGACCGGTTGCCTTCGTTGCCCAACGAGCGCGGGACCATTGGGCTGCTTCTGCTTCGCTCATATTTGCTGGCGGGCAATTCCGGGCATTATGACGGTGTGATTGCGGCGTTCGAAGCAAAGGGTTTGCGCGTCATTCCGGCTTTCGCAAGCGGCCTCGATCAACGCCCGGCCATCGAGCGCTTCTTCATGAAGGACGGTCGCAGCGCAGTCGATGCGGTGGTCTCGCTCACCGGCTTCTCGCTCGTCGGCGGCCCGGCCTATAATGACTCCAAGGCGGCCGAGGACATCCTGGCCACGCTCGATGTGCCATATCTTTCGGCTCACCCCGTCGAATTCCAGACTCTCGAGCAGTGGGGAGCTTCGGATAGAGGGCTGATGCCGGTGGAAAGCACCATCATGGTCGCGATCCCCGAACTCGACGGCGCCGCGGGTCCGATGGTCTATGGCGGCCGGTCCGACGGCGCCGGAATTCCCTGCACCGGCTGCGAGCGCGCCTGCACGTTCTCCCGTTCCGAGATCGGCGGCGAGATGCGCGTGTGCAGTGAGCGTGCCGATATGCTGGCGTCGCGCACCGCGCGCCTGGTCGCGATGCGCCGTTCGGAACGGGGTGACCGCAAGGTAGCGATCGTCCTGTTCAACTTCCCGCCGAATGCCGGCAATACCGGCACCGCGGCGTTCCTGTCGGTTTTCGAGTCTCTGCACCGCACGCTGACCGCGATGAAGCGTGAGGGCTATCATGTCGATGTTCCCGCCGATGTCCACGCGCTGCGCGAGCAGATCGTAGTAGGCAATTCCGCCCGGTTTGGCGCGGACGCCAACGTCCACACGCGTATTGCCGCCGGCGACCACGTTCGCAATGAAAAATGGCTGCGCCAGATCGAGGCGCAATGGGGACCGGCGCCCGGCAAGCAGCAGAGCGACGGCAGCTCGATCTTCGTGCTCGGCGAGCGCTTTGGAAATATCTTCGTGGGTATCCAACCCGCGTTCGGATATGAGGGCGATCCGATGCGGCTGCTGTTCGAGAAGGGCTTTGCCCCGACACATGCCTTCTCAGCGTTCTATCGCTGGCTACGCGAGGATTTCGGCGCCAGCGCCGTGCTGCATTTCGGCACCCACGGAGCGCTTGAATTCATGCCTGGCAAGCAGGCAGGTCTCTCCGGTGCATGCTGGCCGGACCGCATGATCGGCGATCTGCCGAACCTCTATCTCTATGCGTCTAACAATCCATCCGAAGGCACCATCGCAAAGCGGCGCTCGGCCGCAACGTTGATCAGCTATCTCACGCCACCGGTTGCCCATGCCGGACTTTACAAAGGCCTGGTCGAGCTGAAAGCGTCCGTCGAGCGCTGGCGCGGCTTGCCGCCCGGCGACGACGCAGTTCGCGGTGGTCTTGCGGCATTGATTCAAGCCCAGGCCGGCACGCTGGAACTGGCACCGGCGGAACCTGCTTGGAGCGACCAGACCAATGCAATCGCCAAACTATCCGAAGCGGTGCTGGAGCTCGAATATACGCTGATCCCGCACGGCCTCCATGTCGTCGGTGAGTCCCCGTCAGCGGAGCAGCGCGTCGAAATGTTGCAGGCCGTTGCGGATGCATCGCACGGTGTCCGTCCCGACAAATCGATCCTCGAAGCTGTCGTAAGGGGTGAAGCCCCAGAGAGATTGATGGCAAAGGACGACGCTTCGCTTGCGCTTTACAAGGAATTGGCCGGCATCGACCGTATCCTGCAGCAGGACCACGAGATCCCGGGCATCCTGCATGCGCTCGACGGCAAGTTCGTCCGTCCAGCACCAGGCGGCGATCTGTTGCGTACACCGGCGATCCTGCCGACGGGACGCAATCTCCACGGCTTCGATCCTTTCCGCATGCCCAGCGCCTTTGCTGTTCAGGACGGTGCGGTTCAGGCCCAACGGCTGATCGACAAGCACGTCGGCGAAGGCCATGGGATCCCCGAATCCGTTGCTATCGTGCTGTGGGGTACCGATAACCTCAAAAACGAGGGCGCGCCGATCGGACAGGCGCTGGCACTCCTGGGTGCGAGGCCTCGCTTCGATGGCTATGGCCGTCTGACAGGCGCTGAGCTGTTGCCGCTCGATCAGCTCAACCGTCCACGCATCGACGTAATCGTCACCATGTCCGGCATCTTCCGCGATTTGTTGCCGCTGCAGATCAAATTGCTGGCGGAAGCCTGCTTTCTGGCGGCGTCCGCCGACGAGCCGATCGAATTGAACTTCGTTCGCAAGCACGCGCTGGCCTTCCAGGCCACGAACTATTGCGACCTCGAAACCGCTTCGCTACGCGTGTTCGGCAATGCCGACGGCGCCTACGGGTCGAACGTTAATCATCTGGTCGAGAATGGCCGATGGGAGGACGAAGATGAACTCGCGGAGACCTATGCTCGTCGCAAGAGCTTTGCTTACGGGCTCAAGGGGCAGCCGGTGCAGCAGACGGCGCTGCTGAAGAACGCGCTGGCTACCGTCGATCTGGCCTACCAGAACCTCGACTCCGTCGAACTCGGCGTCACCACTGTCGACCACTATTTCGATACGCTGGGCGGCATTAGCCGCGCCGTGCGCATGGCCAAAGGTGGCCAATCGGCGCCGGTCTATATCGGCGACCAGACCCGCGGCGCCGGGACGGTTCGCACATTGTCGGAGCAGGTTTCGCTGGAAACGCGCACCCGAATGCTCAATCCGAAATGGTACGAGGGCATGCTCAAGCACGGTTACGAAGGTGTCCGCCAGATCGAGGAGCACGTCACCAACACCATGGGTTGGTCGGCCACCACAGGTGAAGTCGCCCCCTGGGTGTACCGGCAGCTTACCGAGACCTTCATGCTCGATCCCGAAATGCGTGAACGCTTGGCGTCGCTCAATCCGGTGGCGTCCGCAAAGGTCGCGAACCGTCTGATCGAAGCCCACGAACGCAAATACTGGTCACCCGATCCGGAGATGCTCGATGTCCTGCGCAGGGCAGGCGAAGAGCTCGAAGACCGCCTTGAAGGCGTGGGAGTTGCCGCATGAATATTTTGAGCCCTCCATCTGCGCTCAAAGGACATTTGAAGCTGAAAAGTCTCTCGCGTTGCGGTGACGGCGAGGGCAGCGTCCAGGTCCAGCTCGATCCCAAGCTCAAGATCGGCACCGCCAAGGTGTTTTCGGTCTACGGCAAGGGCGGCATCGGCAAGAGCACGACGTCGTCGAACCTGTCGGTGGCCTTCTCGAGACTCGGCAAGCGCGTGCTGCAGATCGGCTGCGATCCCAAACACGATTCGACCTTCACGTTGACCAAGCGCCTGGTTCCGACCGTGATCGACGTTCTGGAATCCGTAAACTTCCATGCGGAAGAGTTGCGGCCGGAAGACTTTGTGTTTCAGGGTTACAACGGCGTGATGTGCCTGGAGGCGGGCGGGCCGCCGGCCGGCACCGGCTGCGGTGGCTATGTCGTCGGACAGACCGTCAAGCTCCTTAAAGAACATCACCTGCTCGAAGACACCGACGTCGTGATCTTCGATGTGCTTGGTGACGTTGTCTGCGGCGGGTTTGCGGCCCCACTACAGCACTCGGATCGCGCTCTGATCGTGGCGGCCAATGATTTCGACTCGATCTTTGCCATGAACCGCATAGTTGCAGCAATCGAGGCCAAATCGAAGAATTACGGCGTCCGCCTGGGCGGCGTCATCGCCAACCGCAGCAAGGATACCGATCAGATCGACCGCTACAACGAACAGGCAGGCCTGAAGCGGGTCGCGCATTTCCCCGACCTCGACGTCATCCGCAAGAGTCGGCTGAAGAAATCGACGTTGTTCGAGATGGACGAAACGCCGGAGCTAAAGGCCGTCACCGACGAATATATGCGCCTTGCGGCCGAACTCTGGGCCGGGACGATCGAGCCGTTACCGGGCAAATCGCTGAAAGACCGTGAAATCTTCGATCTGTTGGGGTTCGACTGATGTCCATCGCAAGTTACCTCGAACGGCGTGGCGAGCTTGAGACCTATTTTGACCGTACCGCGGTCGACGCTTGGGCCAAGCTGACGTCGGACGCGCCGGTCGGTCGTATCAGGGCCACGGTCCGCGCCGGCCGCGACGAAATGCGCAACACGCTGCTGTCATGGCTGCCCCAGAACATGAGTGGCGCGCGGCTGCTCGACGCCGGCTGCGGCACCGGTGCGCTCTCGATTGAAGCGGCAAGGCGCGGCGCCCGCGTCGTCGCCATTGATCTCTCACCGACACTGGTATCGGTGGCGCGGGAGCGCCTCCCATCGGATCTCGACGCCTCCACGATCGAATTCCGGTCGGGAGACATGCTCGACCCGAAATTGGGAAAATTCGATTTCGTGGTCGCGATGGATTCGCTGATCCATTACCGCCCGGCGGATACCTGCCGAATCATGGCGGGATTGGCCGGGCGCACTCATGACGCGCTGCTGGTGACGTTCGCCCCGAAGACTCCGGCCTTGGCGGTCATGCACGCCGTCGGCCGGCTGTTTCCGCGTGGAGATCGTGCGCCCGCCATCGAGCCGGTGGCCGAACCGAAATTGCGGCGGCTTTTGATGGCGGAAGAAGGCCTGGAGCGCTGGGAAATCGGCCGCAGCCACCGCGTGGCGAGCGGATTCTACAAGTCACAGGCGCTGGAGATGATCCCGCGATGAATCGGATTTCAGCGACAATGGCAAAAGGCTGGATGCGTCTTGGTACGCGCTTCCTTCCTTTTGCCGACGCTGCAACCAAGGAGCTCCCGCTCGGAAGGTTGCTGCGGCTGTCGCTGTTCCAGGTCTCGACTGGCATTTCGATCGTGCTGCTGAACGGCACGCTCAACCGCGTGATGATCGTCGAACTTGGCGTATCCACGTTGCTTGTGTCGCTGATGGTATCGATCCCGCTAGTATTCGCACCGTTCCGGGTCTTGATCGGCTTCAAGTCCGACAATCACCGGTCGGTGCTGGGCTGGCGGCGCGTTCCCTATATCTGGATGGGAACGCTCATTCAGTTCGGCGGCTTTGCCATTCTGCCTTTTGCACTGTTGGTGCTGTCCGGAACGGGCGAATATCCCGCCGTCTACGGGCAGTTCGGCGCAGCGTTGGCGTTCCTATTGGTCGGAGCGGGCATGCACACGACCCAAACCGCCGGCCTGGCACTCGCCACGGATCTCGCGCCCGAAGATGCGCGGCCGCGGGTGGTGGCATTCCTGTACGTGATGTTGCTGGTCGGGATGACCGGCAGTGCGCTCATCTTCAGCGAGTTGTTGCGAAACTTCGACGAGATCCGCCTGATCCAGATCATCCAGGGCGTCGCCGTCACCCAGCTGCTCCTCAACATTGCGGCGCTCTGGAAGCAGGAAGCGCGCAACCCCTCGCTGACATCGCCGACGCGCGAGCGGCCCGAGTTCCAGCAGTCCTGGGCCAAGTTCCGGAAATCCGGCGGCTCGGTTCGCGTCCTGGTCGCGCTGGCCTTGGGCACCTCGGCTTTCTCAATGCAGGACATTCTGCTGGAGCCGTATGGCGCCGAGATCCTGAAACTCAGCGTCGGTCAGACCACGGCGCTGACTGCGTTCTTCGCACTCGGCACGCTCGCAGGTTTTGGACTTGCCGCGAGAACGCTCGGCCGCAACGCCGATCCATATCGCATCGCCGGCTTCGGTGCGGTGGCGGGCGTGTTCGCTTTCTCGGCCGTGATCTTTGCCGCGCCGCTGGGCTCGGTGCTCCTGTTCAGGATCGGCACGGCGCTGATCGGTTTTGGCGGCGGTTTGTTTGCTGCGGGAACGCTGACCGCTGCGATGGCGATCGCGCGCGACGGCGAGAGCGGGCTGGCGCTGGGCACCTGGGGCGCCGTGCAGGCGACCGCGGCCGGCACCGGGATTGCGCTCGGCGGCGGCATTCGCGACGCGGTGTCGTCGCTGGCTTCAAGCGGCGCGCTCGGCCGTGCGCTGACTGATCCGTCGACAGGATACAGCGTCGTCTACCACATCGAAATTGCTCTGCTGTTCGCCACTTTGGTTGCGATCGGGCCGCTCGTACGCACCGCACGAGCGGGTTTCTCGCAGCCATCCACAAAGTTCGGCTTGGCCGAATTTCCAGGTTAGTCAACGAGAGGGAGGTCGTCCCATGCAATCCGGCGCTTATATGGACCTCGCACAGGTCACGCTTTATGTCTTCTGGATCTTCTTCGCCTGCCTGATTTACTATCTTCGCCGTGAAGACAAGCGGGAAGGATATCCGCTCGACTCCACCGCGCTTGGCGGCGGCGTCGTGCACGGCTTTCCCCGGATGCCCAATCCCAAGAACTATCTGCTGCGGACCGGTCACGTCGCGACGCTTCCAAACCACAAAAACGATCGTCGCGACGTTGCGGTGGCGCCGATCGCCGCCTGGCCGGGCGCGCCGATGGGGCCGACCGGCAATCCGATGCTCGATGGCGTAGGGCCTGGCTCCTATGCCGACCGTGAGGACATTCCCGAACTCACGATGGACGACATCCCCTGCATCGTTCCGATGCGGCTCGCCGAGGGCACCTATTTGGAATCCCGCGATCCCGATCCGCGCGGCATGACGGTGCTCGGTGCCGACAGCGAAGCAGGTGGTGTGGTGACCGATGTCTGGGTCGACCGCGCCGAAGCCCTGATCCGCTATCTCGAAGTCGAGGTCGTGACATCGGGTGAGCCGAGGCGCGTGTTGCTGCCGCTGCCGTTCGCCAAGATCGACGGTCGTCGCGGTAAGGTCAGGGTAAATGCCATCCTCGGCAGCCAGTTCGCGGCAGTGCCTGCCACCAAGAGCCTCGACCAGGTGACGAAGCTCGAGGAGGACCGCATCGTTGGTTACTACGGCGCCGGTACGCTCTACGCCACGCCCGCACGACAGGAGCCGCTGCTGTGAAACAGGATTTCAACCAGTTCAAGGAGCTGCCCGCGCCGTTGCCGGTTGGCGAGCGTGTGATTTGGCAGGGTAAGCCGACTTTCGCGGGTTTGGCACTGCGTTCGTTCCACATCCGCGAGGTCGCGATCTATTTCGGCCTGCTGCTCGCGTGGCGGCTTTGGTCGAACTGGTCTCAGGGCATGCCGCCCGCGGATGCCACGATCTCGGCGCTTTGGCTGATCGTTCCGGCGATCAGCGGCATCGCCGTGCTGGCGTCCCTTGCGTGGCTGTTCCGCCGCGCGGCCTGCTACACCATCACAAGCAAGCGAGTGTTGTTCCAGTTCGGCGTCGCGCTTCCGATGACGATGAATATTCCGCTCAGTCAGATCGCGAACGCGGCCCTGAAAACCTACAGGGACGGCAGCGGAGATATTCCGCTGCGGGTGTCCGACAACCAACGCGTGTCATATCTGCTGCTTTGGCCGCATATCCGTCCGTGGCGGATGCGGATGCCGGAACCAATGCTGAGTTCGGTGCCGGATGCGGCAATGGTTGCAGCGAAGCTGTCGGAAGCGCTGACGGGACAACCTGGTCCGTCCGCAATCTCGCTGGTGCAGAACGGCACGACCGATTTCGCTTCCAATGCGATCCCGCATTCACCGTCCACCGTGGCAGCCTGAAACGGAGATCCACCATGAGCCAGGCCATTCATGAGCCCGTCGTTCCCAAGGGAGGCGTATTCGCCGCAGCGGCACTGATCCTGTTCGCGCTCGCATCGGTGACGACCGTCCGGTTGACCGGTGTCGGCGAGGTCAAGATGACGCTTCCTGCGGCTGTGGAGAGCCGCGACTTCCGGTTCGAGGACGGCAAGAACGGCGCCGTGCTGGTCTATGACGCCAGCAACCAGCAACTGGTGGACACGTTGGCGCCCGGCAGCAACGGCTTTATCCGCGTCGTACTGCGCGGCCTCGCACGGGAACGCAAACTTGGCGACGTCGGTGCGCAGCCGCCATTCCGCCTGACCCGGTTCATCAACGGCCAAATCACGCTGACGGACACTTCAAGCGGCAAACTGATCGATCTCGATGCTTTCGGATCGGCGAACACCGAGGCATTCGCAAGGCTGATGAAGCTGCGGGGTAGCGCGACATGACGATGAATTGGACAGGTTCGCGCAAGACATTCGACGTGCCCTGCACGGTCGAGATCGAGCAGACCTCGGAAACGCTGCACGCCCATGTCGTCCTCGACGGCGACATCGACATCAAGCCCGGCGATGAAGTCAGGGTGCATGATGCGCCGACCGGGGTCGAATTCGGCCAGCGCCTGGTCGTGCGACGGACGGCGACCGTGGTTCGCGGTGGCCCGCTCGACCGCTTGCGTGCGCGGATCGAGGGGTATCTCGAATTGACCGAACTCTACGAAGTCAGTTTCTCGGATGGGAGGGCAACATGATCCCAATGGAAGGCGGAACCCAGGGCAGTCTGCAAACCTCGACGCGGTCGGGCGTCAAGGGGAACGCCGAAAGCACCGAAATGGCGCGCGAGGACACGATCCTCAGCCCGCGCTTCTACACGACCGACTTTGACGCGATGGACCGGCTTGATGTCGGCCTGGTGAGATCGGAATGGAACGTGGTCATCAAGGAATTGCGCGCCGACCACAACAAGTCGCACTTCGTCAAGACCGACGAATTCAAGAACGATCTGGAATCGTTGCCGCCGGAGTTACGCAAGGAGTTCAAGGATTTCCTGGTGAGTTCGCTAACTGCCGAATTCTCCGGCTGCGTGCTTTACGCCGAAATCAAGAAGCGTATCAAGAACAAGGATATCCAGGAACTGTTCAGCTATATGAGCCGTGACGAGGCCCGCCATGCCGGCTTCATCAATGAAATCCTGAAAGATCACGGCATAGGCGTCGATCTGAGCTTTCTTACCAAGGTGAAGAAATACACCTACTTTAGGCCAAAGTTCATTTTTTATGCGACGTATCTGTCGGAAAAAATTGGCTACGCTCGCTACATCACTATCTTCCGGCAGATGGAGCGGCATCCCGAGCGCCAGTTCCACCCGATCTTTCGCTGGTTCGAGTTGTGGTGCAATGACGAGTTCCGTCATGGCGAGGCGTTCGCGCTGTTGATGCGCGCTGACCCGTCGCTGCTGCGCGGCATCAACAAGCTCTGGATACGTTTTTTCCTGCTCGCAGTGTTCGCCACCATGTATGTGCGTGATCACATGCGGCCGGCGTTCCATGAGGCGCTCGGCATGCATCCGACGGATTACGACATGCGGGTGTTCCGGATCACCTCGGAGATTTCCAAGCAGGTATTCCCGGTCACGCTGGACATCGACGATCCGCGTTTTCTTGCTGGCTTAGAGCGCTTGCGATTGATTTCCGAGGCAATAGCCGATGCACGCGCCAAAGGTGGCGTGCTGTCGAAGATCAAGCGCGTCGGACTAGCGGGCAGGGCAGCTCTGACGTTTGCGCGGCTGTTTCTGCTACCGGTCAAGCCGAATACGCTGCCGCGTGAAGTCTGCCTGCAACCGGCATGGTAAGGAGAGGGCGTTGGTAGCGTCTTACACGGTCCCGCCAATCTACGCAGCGTTCGTGTGGTGGTTCAGCACCGGGGCCGTGCTTTTGCTGGTCGGACGCGTGGGGCGCTTTGAAGGATTGCGAGCGTTTGTGGCGGCCGGATTGCTGGCGGGATCGTTCGGCGGCCTCGCGCTGACTTCAAATGATGCAAGCGTTGCCGGCGCATATGCCGCGTTTACCTGCACCATCCTGCTGTGGGGCGCGCAGGAGATCGCTTTTCTGGCGGGATGGCTCACGGGACCGCGCCCGGAGCCCTGTCCGGGGGAGACGACTGGCGTAAAGCGTCTCAGCCTTGCGTTGCAGGCTATCCTTTATCACGAGTTCGCACTGCTGGCTTGTGGTGCGGCGATCGTCGCGCTGACCTGGACCGGATCCAACCAAGTCGGGCTCTGGACCTTCGCCGCGCTCTGGGTGCTCCGGCAGAGCGCCAAGATTAACCTCTTCCTCGGCGTACCCGTCACCAATGATGAGTTGATGCCGGAAGCTGTCAGGTTCCTGAAAACGTTCTTTGCCCGTAAGCCGGTCAGCGCGTTCTTTCCAGTCTCGGTGACACTCGCGACCGCCGCCCTCGTCATCATGATCCAGCGAATCGTCGAAGTCGCCGCGACACCGTTTGACGTGGCTGGGCTGACGCTGGTTTCAACGCTGTTTGCGCTCGGCGTTGTCGAGCATTGGTTCATGCTGCTGCCTCTTCCCGCGATTACGTTGTGGGGCTGGGGCATGCGCTCAGGTTTCCCGCCGGAGGATACCACCATGGAACAGGAACGAGACACCAAGGTCACCACTGCTCCGCCCAATCTCGTCGTGCTTGCAAATGTGCGCCCCGATCCGGCGCCTCCGAGACCGGCGCAAGCCAACTGCGCGCGACAGCGGCTTGAAGACCAGTTTCGTCAGAGTTTTCGTGAGCAACACGCAAGGGATGGTCTGACGACGGCTCTCAACATAAGTACCGAGCCGGCGGCAACGATTAACGGGAGGACGTCATGAATTACGAAGCCTATTTCCGCCGGCAACTTGAAGGCCTTCATCGTGAAGGAAGGTATCGCGTATTTGCCGACCTCGAACGCAAGGCGGGCGCCTTCCCCCGTGCCAGGCATTATCACCCCGGCGGTGCCGGCGAAGTCACCGTCTGGTGCTCCAACGATTACCTCGGCATGGGCCAACACCCTGCGGTGTTGAAGGCAATGCATGAGGCGCTCGACAGTTGCGGTGCGGGCGCTGGCGGCACCCGCAATATCGCTGGGACCAATCATTATCACGTGCTGCTGGAACAAGAGCTGGCCAGCCTGCATGGCAAGGAAGCCGCATTGCTGTTTACCTCGGGCTATGTCTCCAACATGGCTTCGCTGAGCACGCTGGCGTCGCGAATGCCGGGCTGCACGATTCTATCGGATGAGCTCAACCACGCCTCGATGATCGAGGGCATTCGGCACAGCCGCAGCGCAACGCGCATTTTCGCACATAACGACCCGCGCGACCTGGAGCGCAAGCTAGCTGACCTCGACCCGCACGCGCCGAAGTTAGTGGCGTTCGAGTCGGTCTATTCGATGGACGGCGACATCGCGCCGATCGCGGAATTGTGCGATGTCGCGGATGCCTACAACGCCATGACTTATTTGGACGAAGTGCATGGCGTCGGTCTCTACGGACCGAACGGTGGCGGCGTCGCCGACCGTGAAGGCGTCAGCCACCGCCTGACCGTTATCGAGGGGACTTTGGCGAAAGCGTTCGGGGTGGTCGGCGGCTATATCGCGGCATCAGCCACGATCTGCGATTTCATCCGAAGCTTCGCCTCGGGCTTCATCTTCACGACGTCGCTACCGCCTGCGGTGGCGGCCGGTGCGCTGACCAGCATCCGTCATCTGAAGGCAAGCTCGGTCGAACGCGAGCGGCATCAAGACCGCGTCGCGCTGCTGAGAAGCCGGCTCGATCAGGCCGGTGTCGCGCATCTGGACAATCCGAGCCACATTGTCCCGGTCATGGTCTGCGATCCAGTGCTGTGCAAGCAGATCAGCGACGTACTTATTGACCGCTATGGCATCTATGTGCAGCCGATCAACTATCCGACCGTGCCGCGCGGCACCGAGCGGCTACGGATCACGCCTTCGCCGCACCATACCGATGCCGATATCGAGCATCTGGTGCAGGCTTTGGCGGAGATCTGGGCCGAGGTCGGGCTGGCCAAGGCGGCGTAGACCGCTGAAAGCGCGGCGGCGCCTTCAGCGCTTGCCGCGGTCCGATGGACGAGTGAGCCGGATCCTGCCGCGCGTTCGCGGCAGAAATTGCGCACCGCGCGCACTGAGGAACTCGAGCATCGCGCGCGCTGGTGGCAGCAAGATCTTGTCCTTGCGGGAAAGCACGAACCATTGCCGGATCACGGGCAGGCCAACCACATCAAGTGTCACCAGTCGACGCTCATCGAGTTCGGTGGCGACCGTGTGCGCGGAAATGAACGCGACGCCGAGGCCCGCGATCACCGCTTGCTTGATCGTCTCGTTGCTGCTCATGGCCATGCCAATCTTTGGGCGTACCCGCGCGGCTTCGAACAACTGCTCCATCAGGCCGCGGGTGCCAGAGCCCGGCTCACGCATCAAGAAGGTCTCGCCGGCGAGGTCGCCCAGCGCAATGCGGGACTTTGGAGCCAGTCGATGTCCTGTCGGGGCGATGATCACGTGAGGATGATCACCAATCAGGCGGACGTCCATATCGATGTCCGCGGGCGGGCGACCCATGATTGCGAAATCGAGGTCGTATCCGCGGAGCGCCGTGCCGATCTCCTGCCGGTTGCCGATCGAGAGCGCAACTTCGACGTTGGGGTGGAGCTTGGAAAATCCGGAAATCATGAAAGGCACAAAATATTTTGCGGTGCTTACGGCTCCGATCGAGATGCGGCCCGCGGTTTTCCCCGCCAACATCCCCAGCGAAGTTTCGCAATCGGCGATCGCCGCCTCGATGCGCTCGGACAGTGCCAGAATCTCGCGTCCAGCATCGGTCAAAAGCATCCCGTCGCTGGTGCGCTGGATCAATGGCAGGCCTGCCAGCAGCTGCAATTTGCGAATCTGAAGCGTGACGGCCGGCTGCGTGACATGCAACCGCTTGGCGGCCGCCGTCACCGAACGGTCACTGTGAACGGCTGCGAGCGCACGAAGCTGGCGAATGGTCAGTTCCCTCCCAAGCCGATCCGACATCAATGCGACCCTTCATAAGTAAAACTTTGCTCCAACCAAACTTAAAAAAATTTCCCTAATTTTGCAAATTGGGATGTGATGAGAAGCGATCTGCCGACCGGCACGACGCTTCAGGATGGCCCCGCAGAGGGCGCTGACAGGGGAACGGCCATGGACGAACGCGTGACGTTGCGTTCGCATCTCGATCGCTCGGTGCAGGGTGCACCCGACGGCCTCGCGGTCGCCGCCGTGATTGAGGCGGTGGCGATTGCATCGATGGGTGTAGCCGAGCTGATCGCCGATGGACCGTTGGCCGGGATTACGGGGCGGCATAGCGGAGTTAATCCCGACGGCGACCTGCAGAAAGATATCGACGTTGTTGCCGACAAGTTGATGGGTAGGGCGCTACGCGCTGCGCCAGTTGCCGCCGTTTTGTCCGAAGAAGCAGAACTACCGGAGATTTTCGACGCCGCCGGGCCGCTATGTGTCGCGATTGATCCGCTCGACGGATCTGCCAACCTCGAAAACAATATCTCGGTCGGAACGATTTTTTCGATTCGTCCTCGCGGTAACGATATTATCTCAACCTTCTTTGAGCCCGGCACGGCTCAGTGCGCGGCGGGTTTGTTGTGTACGGGCCCCAAACCACGCTTGTCCTGGCTCTCGGCGGGCACGTCGACCTTTTCATTCTCGACCGGCGCGCTCGGGAATTTGTGATGACCGTGCGCAGTGTCAGGATTGCGACGGATACGCCGGAGTTTGCGATCAACGCGTCGAACCGACGGCACTGGCACGGACCCGTCCGCGCCTATATCGACGAATGTCTCGCCGGCACTAATGGCAACGGCAGTGCGGACTTCAACATGCGCTGGATCGGCTCGTTGGTCGCTGAAGCGCTTCGAATCCTCGTTCGCGGTGGTGTGTTCCTTTACCCTGCCGATGCCCGCCCGGGATATCGCGAGGGACGTTTGCGGCTGCTTTACGAAGCCCACCCGATGGCACTGGTCATGGAATGGGCGGGCGGATCGGCGACCACAGGACGCCGGCGCATTCTCGAAATGTCGGCGAGGACCCCGCATCAGCGCGTGCCGTTGATCATGGGATCGGTTCGCGGCGTGCGAGATGTTGCCGCGATCCATGAAGGCATCGAGCCGATGTTCGACAATAGCGACGCGCCGTTATTCGCGCGCCGCGGCCTGTTTCGCTGAGGGGCAGAGGAGATGTCCCGCAGCTATCCGATTATATCCATTACCGGCTCGTCGGGCGCCGGTACGACTTCGGTGAAAAAGACGTTTGAGAACATTTTTCGTCGGGAAAAGGTCGCGGCAGCCTATATCGAGGGCGATGCTTTTCATCGGTACAACCGCATGGAAATGCGCGCAAAAATGGCTGAGGAGGCCGACCGTGGCAACAAGCACTTCAGCCATTTTAGTCCAGAAACCAACTTGTTCGAAGCCCTCGAAAAATTGTTTCGGGATTACGGCGAATCGGGCACCGGCACGACGCGACATTACGTTCATGACGACCAGGAAGCCAAACTGTACGGCGCCGACCCCGGTAAGTTCACTGAGTGGGCTCCGTTGCCGGAAAAATCAGACCTGCTGTTCTACGAGGGCCTGCACGGGGCAGTCGTGACCGACAAGGTCAACATCGCCCAACATGCAGATCTCAAGATCGGGGTCGTTCCCGTCATAAACCTAGAGTGGATCCAGAAGCTGCACCGAGACCGCAGCGACCGTGGCTACACGGCAGAAGCAGTCACGGACACGATCCTCCGGCGGATGCCCGATTATGTGAACTACATTTGTCCGCAGTTTACCGAGACCGACATCAACTTCCAGCGTGTACCAACGGTAGACACGTCGAACCCGTTCGTCGCGCGATGGATCCCGACGCCGGACGAATCGATGGTTGTGATCCGGCTTAAAAATCCGCGCGGAATCGATTTTCCTTACCTGTTGTCGATGATCCCGAACAGCTTCATGTCGCGGGCAAATTCGATCGTGATCCATGGATCGAAACTGGACCTGGCGATGCAGCTCATCCTCACCCCGCTGATCCTGCAACTGATGGAACGCAAGAGGCGCACCGTATGATCGCTCCAGCTCTCGCTTGCATTGCCAGCCAAACCGAAGTGTCCCATTCCGAAATGGCCAACGCGATCCGTTTTCTGGCGATCGACGCCGTGGAAAGGGCCAAATCCGGTCATCCTGGAATGCCGATGGGCATGGCGGATGTTGCGACCGTGCTGTTCACGCGTTTCCTGAAATTCGATCCCGCCGATCCAGCGTGGCCCGATCGCGATCGTTTTGTGCTTTCGGCCGGTCATGGCTCGATGTTGCTCTACGCATTGCTGCATTTGACCGGCTACGAGGGCGTCACCGCAGATGAACTCAGGGCGTTCAGGCAATGGGGCTCAAAGACCCCTGGGCATCCCGAATACGGCCATACGCCGGGTGTCGAAACGACCACGGGTCCATTAGGACAGGGTATTGCGACGGCTGTCGGCATGGCGCTGGCCGAACGGCTGATGAATACACGCTTCGGCGATGATTTCGTCGACCATTACACCTACGTGATTGCGGGCGACGGTTGCCTGATGGAAGGCCTCAGCCATGAGGCAATCTCGCTCGCCGGACATCTCGGTTTGAGCCGGCTGATCGTGCTGTTCGACGACAACGAGATCTCGATCGATGGCGCGACGTCGCTGTCATGTTCGGATGACCAGCTCGCACGCTTCAAGGCCTCGGGCTGGTCGGCGAACCGGATTGACGGTCATGATCCGGAGGCGATCGCGAGCGCGATCGAACAGGCGCGGCGCAGCGACCGCCCATCCCTGATTGCGTGCCGCACCGTAATCGGTTTCGGCGCTCCGAACCGTCAAGGAAGCGAAAAGGCGCACGGCGCGCCGCTCGGCGCCGAAGAAGTGGCGAAAACCCGGGCCACGCTGAATTGGCCATACGAACCATTCGAGGTTCCGGATCACGTCCTGAAGCGATGGCGCAAAGTTGGGGAGAATGGGCATGCGACCCGCCGAAGCTGGATCGAGCGCACTCGGACACCCAACCCAGCTGTACGCTCGCCGTTCCACGATGCCTTGAACCGAAACCTGCCCTATGGTTACGCCGAAGCGATGACCGATATCCGGGATCGGTTCGCGACCGATAAGCCCAACATCGCTACCCGGCAGGCGTCGCAGCTCGTGATTGACGCGATTGCCCCAACTTTGCCGAATTTGCTGGGCGGCTCAGCCGATCTCACCCATTCCAACCTGACCCGTGCCAAAACGCACCAGCCAGTGCGCGCCGATGCGTTTGACGGTAGCTACATCCACTATGGCGTGCGGGAGCACGCCATGGTGGCTGCGATGAACGGCATCGCGCTACACGGCGGTTTTATCCCCTATGGCGGCACCTTTCTCACGTTCGCGGACTACAGCCGCCCGGCGATCAGGTTGGCGGCTCTGATGGGAATCCGCGTCATCCATGTCATGACGCATGACTCGATTGGACTGGGCGAAGATGGGCCCACTCACCAGCCGGTTGAGCATCTGGCGTCGCTGCGGGCGATTCCCAACTTGTTGGTGTTCAGGCCAGGCGATGCCGTTGAGACGGCTGAAGCCTGGGACTGCGCGTTGCGGACCAACACTAGTCCGTCATTGCTGTGCCTATCGCGACAGGCAATGCCGACATTTCGTGAGTTTGGCGGCGTCACCAATCTGGTAGCGCAGGGCGCTTATGTGATTGTCGAACCGGAAGGCGGCCGCGACGTCACCCTGATCGCGACAGGCTCGGAAGTAACTATCGCGTTGACGGCAGCCAAATTGCTCGCAAACGACCACGTCCGCGCCGCGGTGATCTCGGCGCCTTGCTTCGATTTGTTTCGCCAGCAGTCGCGCGAATACCGCGCTGGCGTACTTGGAACCGTTCCCCGAATCGGCGTCGAGGCGGCGGTGGAGGGCGATTGGGCGCGCTGGCTCGGCGACAGCGGCGAATTCGTTGGGATGACCGGCTTTGGCGCGTCCGCTCCGGCCGAAGTGTTGTACCGGGAGTTCGGCATTACTGCAGAGGCGGTCGTTGAGGCAGCCAAGCGTCGCCTGGCCAGATCGAAGGTTGCAACAATCCGCGCTTGAGACACCCGCGGACTTGAAAGGAGTTGCGATGGCACGAATTACGCTAAGGCAATTGCTGGACCACGCCGCCGAGCATGGTTACGGCGTGCCGGCCTTTAACATCAATAACATGGAGCAGGGTCTGGCGATCATGGAGGCCGCTGCGGCGGTTGATGCGCCAGTCATCATCCAGGCCTCACGCGGCGCACGGTCCTACGCAAATGACATCATGCTGTCGAAAATGATCGACGCATTGGAAACGATGTATCCGCAGATACCGCTTTGCATGCATCAGGATCACGGCAACGAAGAATCGACCTGCGCCACCGCACTTCAGCACGGCTTCACTTCCGTCATGATGGATGGCTCGCTCAAGGCCGACGCAAAGACTGCGGCCGACTATGACTACAATGTCGATATCACCCGGCGCGTAGTCGATATGGCGCACTGGATTGGCGCGTCAGTAGAGGGAGAACTGGGTGTTCTGGGCTCGCTAGAACATGGTGGCGGCGAGCAGGAGGACGGCCACGGTGTGGAGGGAAAAGTCAGCCACGACCAGCTGCTGACCGATCCGGACCAGGCAGTCGATTTTGTCCGGGCCACCAAGGTTGACGCGTTGGCGATTGCGATGGGTACCTCGCATGGCGCCTACAAATTCTCGCGTAAACCGGATGGCGACATCCTCGCGATGAAAGTGGTCGAGGAAATTCATCGCCGGCTCCCCAATACGCATCTGGTGATGCACGGCTCCTCCTCGGTGCCGCAGCCGCTGCAGGATGTATTCAATGCGTTCGGCGGCGAGATGCCACAAACCTGGGGGGTGCCGGTCGAGGAGATCGCGCGCGGCATCCGGCATGGCGTCCGCAAGGTCAATATCGATACCGATTGCCGATTGGCGATGACCGCGGCATTCCGAAAGGTCGCGACCCAGACGAAAAGCGAATTCGATCCGCGCAAATTCTTGAAACCTGCAAAGGATGCGATGCGCGATCTCTGCCGCGAACGCTTTGAGCAATTCGGCACCGCGGGAAATGCTGCGAAGATCAAGGTGCTCCCGCTATCGGAAATGGCCAAACGCTATCGCTCGGGGTCACTCGATCCGCGTATCGGCGACATCGCCGTCGCAGCGGAATGACGAACACTGATTTCGCCGGATACGCCGGCAAAGGAGACTGCCATGAATGACCAATCGATCACTGTCCGCGGCAAGGAGCGCTACAAGTCCGGCGTGATGCAATACAAGAAGATGGGCTATTGGGAACCAGACTACGAGCCCAAGGATACCGATATCATCGCGCTGTTCCGCGTCACGCCGCAAGACGGCGTCGACCCGATCGAGGCGGCCGCGGCGGTCGCCGGCGAATCCTCAACCGCAACCTGGACCGTGGTGTGGACCGACCGGCTGACTGCCGCGGAAAAGTACCGTGCCAAGTGCTTTCGTGTTGATCCGGTGCCGAATTCGCCGGGCAGCCATTTTGCCTACATCGCCTATGACCTTGATCTGTTCGAGCCGGGCTCCATCGCCAATCTCACGGCCTCGATCATAGGCAACGTGTTTGGCTTCAAGCCATTGAAGGCGCTGCGGCTCGAGGACATGCGGTTACCGATTGCCTATGTGAAAACCTTCCAGGGTCCGGCGACCGGCATCGTGGTCGAGCGCGAGCGTCTCGACAAGTTCGGGCGCCCGCTTCTAGGCGCGACGGTCAAGCCGAAACTCGGTCTCTCCGGCCGTAATTATGGCCGCGTCGTCTACGAAGCATTGAAAGGCGGCCTCGATTTCTGCAAGGACGATGAAAACATCAACTCCCAGCCCTTCATGCACTGGCGCGACCGGTATCTCTACTGCATGGAGGCCGTTAATCGCGCGCAGGCGGGGACCGGTGAGGTGAAGGG
>JBOHIT010000333.1:0-9929 GCA_050726155.1 Bradyrhizobium sp. | reverse complement strand
GTCCAAGCTGGTCACCCGTATCGAAGACCGGCTGGGTGTCCGCCTCCTGACCAGAACGACGCGCAGGCTCGCACTGACCGCCGAGGGCGACCTGTTTCTGGCACGGAGCCGGGACATCCTCGCATCGATCGAATCCGCTGAAGCCGAGGTTACCGCGGCAAGCCAGCTTCCACGCGGCCATTTGAGGATCAGCGTCGGAACGGCCCTCGCCAAGCAAATCCTCGGTCCGGCGCTTCCGGTTTTTCTCGCCCGCCATCCGGATATCACCGTCGAACTTCATGTTTCGGACCGGCAAATCGACCTGGTCGCCGAGCAGGTCGATGTGGCGATCCGCTCCGGCGCCCTCGGCGATTCTACCCTTGTCGCACGCAAGGTCGGCGATGCGACGCGCGTGATCTGCGCCAGTCCGCTCTATTTGAAGGCGCACGGATCGCCGCGCGTGCCTGCCGATCTGCTGCAGCATAATTGCCTGACGCTGCCAGGGCCGGCGTGGTCGCAATGGCCCTTCCACACCCATGAAGGCATCAATCGCCTCGCCGTGTCAGGCACATTTACCAGCGACAATGCCGATCTGTTGCTCGATATGGCGGTGGCCGGGCTCGGCATCGCGCGGTTGGCGGATTTCATGGTCGCGCGCGCGGTACAACAAGGCACTCTCGTTCCGCTGCTGCAAGACAGCCACATCCCGGAGTCGTTTCCGATCCATGCGCTGACGGTCCCGGGCCGCCACCGCGCGCCGCGCATCAAGGCGTTTATCGACTTCGTGGTCGCGCAGTTCGGCCGCTCGGCATGACCCTCCCGGCACCACTATTTGGACTGATTTTACGGCGCAAGCTGCTTTCCACAGGCGCGGAAAATGCGCTAGTTCAGGGCGCGCCAGGTTGCAAGGGTTGCAACGGGAACGGCGCCTGAATTCATGATGGAAGTCTAGGGATGGCCCGCAGGTTTTCCGCTCCCTACCAGTCGGAGCCCGTTTCGAGCCTCGCCACATGGGCGCGCAACCTCGCACTATTCTCGCTGATTGCGGTGGTGGTCTCGATTGCGATCGTCCGGTTCGGCTTCCTCGAAATGAAGCCGGCGCTGGCGACGTTCTTCGGCGCGCTGGCTTTGGCCGGCCTTTCCATCCTGGTCGGCCTGGCCGCTTTTGCGGCCATCTGGCAGAACGGCTCGCGCGGCATGGGGCGCATCCTGCTGGCGCTCCTGATCGACATGGTCATCCTCGCCTACCCGGCCTATCTCGGCCTGCAATACCGCAAGCTGCCGCCGATCCACGACATCACCACCGACCCGATCGATCCACCGCGCTTCGAGGCGCTGGCGCGGCTGCGCGCCGGCGACGGCACCAACCCCGCGGTCTATGCCGGACTCTATTCCGCCGAGCAGCAACGGGCTGCTTACCCCGATATCGAAACCGTGGAACTCGAGGTCCCGGCGCTGCGCGCCTATGAGATCACGCTCGCGCTGGTCAACAAGCGCAAATGGCGCGTGGTCGATGAACGCCCGCCGCAGCCCCGCCGCGAGGGCCGCATCGAGGCGATCGCGCAAACGGTGATCATGGGATTTCGCGAAGACGTCTCGATCCGCATCAAGGCCGACGGCGACGATTCCCGCGTCGATATCCGCTCCGCCTCGCGCTATTTCGACAGCGATCTCGGCAGCAATGCCGCGCGCGTCTCCAAGCTGATTGAAGACATAAACACCGCGGCCGACAACGCCAACGCCAAACCGGCCACCAAGAAACCGGCGGCGCCGGCCAAGGCGCAAGCCAAGACGGTGAAGAAGCAATAACGCGCGGCACGGAAGGTGCGCTCCTCGCCCCCCGCATGCGTGTTTGGTCCCGGAGGATTGGCGAGAGCTTCGGATGGAGCGAGATAGCCGAGGCATTTGAGCCGGGTTCGATTGTAGTCGTGGACGAAGCGGTGGAGGAAGGCGTCACGGTCGTCCGGGGATATGAAGTGTCGATGCCCAATGCCGCGCTTGGGCTCGCGTCCAATGGCCTCGGCGATGCGGCGGTTAAAGCGCTCAACGAGACCATTGGTCTGCGGCCGATAAGGTCTGGTCAGGCGGTGGTCGATGTGGTGCTTGGCGCAGACGCGATCAAAGGGATGCCGACCAGAGGGCCGATCGGGTGGCTTGTCCTTCAAGTCGACGGCGAAGCGGTCGGTGAACTCGCTGCCATTGTCGGTCAGGATCGTGTGAACTCGATGGGGGAAGTGTTCCAGGAAGCATCGCAGGAACTCGGCCGTGGTGTTGGCGTCACGGTTCGGGTGGATTTCCATATAGACGTAACGGGTGGCGCGATCGATGGCCACGAAGGCGTACTTCTTGCGCCTCTGCAAGGCAGGCAGATGCTTCAGATCGACATGGATGAAGCCAACAGAGGCCTGTTCGAACACACCGACAGCAGGCTTGTCAGGCTTGGTTCGTTGGTTCACGCCGTGACGTCGCAGGCACCGGTGAGTGGCGCTGCGAGAGATATTCTCGTTGATGCAGCGCCGCATCACCTCGACGATATCGTCGAGCGGCAATTGCAGCCGGCTTCGCAGTTCGCAGATCAGTGTTTCTTCGAGCGGCAAAAGCTTGGTTGCCAGCCGCTTTGGCGTGTGGGAGCGGTCGGCGACCGAGGTTCGCCCACGCCAGCGGCGGATCGTCGTCTCACTGACACCGAGCTCGGCCGCAAGCTCGGCAACCGAGCCCTTGCTGTCCTGGATGTAGGCCCGGACCTTCGGCGTGGTGGTGGCGTTGGCATGCAGGTTCAGCTCCATGACCCGAGGCGCTCCCTGATGAACGAGATGCCTCTATCTACACCGATTCCATCCAACCAATCTCCCGGCACTAAACACCTGCGAGGGGTGCAGAACGACATTTCCGAGGTTACCTCCCAACCGGACATGACGCGGACACAACAAAGCCGACGCGAATGACCCATCTGCGACATCGACCGGAATGTCATCCGTCACGAGCTCAGTTTTAGACCCTATTGAGACCACCGTTTGAACAGCTATGATGCATCTCTCCGGGCCGGGGGCAGGCATGAAGCGACGGCAATTTCTCAGCGCTGTTGGTGGTGCGGCGGTTTGGCCGTTTGCGGCGCGCGCGCAGCAAAAGACGACGGCGGTGATCGGATTTCTTGGGACTGCTCCCGACATTCACCTGACGTCCGCGTTCGAAGCGCGGCTGCGATATCTGGGTTGGACTGATGGGCAAAATATTTTCATCGAGTACCGTTGGGCCGCTGGCGATCTAACGCGTTTTCCGGCGCTCGTGGACGAGTTGGTCCGGCTTAAACCCGACCTCATGGTGGCCGGCAACAATCAGGCGGCGATCGCAATGAAACGGGCGACAGCCGTGATCCCGATCGTTGCCCCGACTTTGTTCGATCCTGTTGGTCTTGGACTGGTCGCAAGCCTGGCCCGGCCGGGTGGAAACGTCACCGGGATCACCAATCAGGACACGTTGCCCGAAAAGAACCTAGAGCTTGCCGCCGAAGCCATTCGGGGCGCGGTCAAAATGGGCGTGCTGTTTAATCCCGAATTTCAGGGGCACGTGATTCGGCGAACGACAGTCGAGGCTGCGGCGGCGACGCTCGCGATCAATCTTGTATCGGTGGAAGCCAAGCTACCCGACGATCTCGACGCAGCATTCCAATCGTTCGCACGCGAGCGCGTTGATTGTGTGATTGTGCTTGGCGAGCCAATGTTCTTCACCGAGCGCCGGCGAATTGCTGCACTGGCGATCGAAGCGCGACTGCCGACCATGTTCGTGGGCCGGGAGCACGTCGAAGCCGGCGGCCTGATGAGCTATGGGAGTAATCTACGCGAGAATTTTCAGCATGCTGCCGACTACGTAGACAAAATCTTGAGGGGAGCCAAGCCCGCCGATCTGCCCGTGGAACTACCTACAAAATTAGAACTCGTCATCAACCTCAAGACTGCGAAGGCGATAGGCCTGACGATCCGGGAAGCATTCCTGCTGCGCGCAGATCAGCTGATCGAGTGAAGTCAGTCGACGTCGGTTATTGATACCGTGAACGGTTCCTTCACGGGCACTGCAAGTGCATCGGATAATGTCGCTATTTGCTGCGGTGCATGAGTCTCTTCATGGCACTGAACGGACTTGCACGCAGTCTGACGCCGTCGGCTATCGGGCGCAGATGGGACATGCCCGGCCTGCCGAGGTCTGGGTTTGACCCAATTCGCGCATCCGACCGCTTGGGCTTGTGCCGAAAACCGCGTACGCTCGGGTTGGGTAGCATCGGGGATCGGCAATGCAGCGGCGAGAGTTCATCACGCTTCTCGGCTGTACGGCGGTTGCATGGCCGATTGAAGCGCGCGCTCAGCTACCTGGATCGATCAAGCGCATCGGCGTACTCTTGGCGTCTGCAGGCGACGATACCGACGTGCAGGCGCATACTGCCGTCTTCGTACAGCAGCTGCAGCAGTCGGGATGGATCGAGGGCCGCAACATACGGATAGAAATCCGTTGGGGTGCAGGCAACGCCGCCGATACGAACAAATACGCCGCAGAATTACTCGCGTTCGCTCCGGACGTCGTTTTTATTACTGGCGGCGTGCCCCTGGCTTCGCTACTTCGAGCGACCCGTGCCGTGCCGGTCGTATTTGCGATCGTCCCTGATCCTGTTGGCTCCGGCTTCGTGGACAGTCTGTCGCGGCCCGGCGGCAATGCAACCGGCTTTATGCAGTTCGAATATACCTTGAGCGCGAAATGGCCGGAATTGCTCAAAGAGATTGCGCCAAGCGTGACCCGTGCGGCAGTACTTCGAGATCCCGATATCACCGCGGGGATCGGTCAGTTCGCCGTCATCCAGTCCGTCGCGCCGGCGCTTGGGATGGAAGTTAGCCCAGTCAACCTGCGCGATGTCAGCGAGATTGAGCGCGGTATCGCCGCCGTTGCACGCTCTGGTAATGGAGGTCTCATAGTGACGGCGAGTGCCTTGTCGTCAGTTAACCGCAATCTAATTGTAACTCTTGCGGCCGAGCATCGACTGCCCACGATCTATTATCGAAAGGGCTTCGTAACCAGCGGCGGCCTGCTCTCCTATGGTCCCGATTTCGCCGATCAATATCGGCGCGCGGCTGGATATGTCGATCGTATCTTGAAGGGTGGTAAGGTTGCCGACCTCCCAGTACAAGCGCCGACCAAATATGAGTTGATTGTCAATCTCAAGACCGCGAAGGCGCTCGGTGTATCCGTGCCGCAAGCGTTACTGAGCCGCGCTGACGAGGTGATCGAGTAACGATCCTTGCTGCGCTGCCCGAGTCTCCTGTTGGCACCTTTCGGACATGGCGAGATGTCCGACTTGAGACTGTTATGCGCAGGAGAGCGGACGTCGCCGGAACCAAAAACCGGCGGCGCCGGCGAAGGCGCAGGCCGAAACGTGAAGAAACTGTAGGAGGCGAATGGCGAGTAGCGAGTGGCGAAAGGTAAGCAGAGCGATACGGGCAAACCTTCTTCCCTATTCGCCACTCGCCATTCGCTACTCGCTTCTAAGCCATCCGATAAGTCCCCCCGATCACAGGGTCGCCGTCGGTTGCCACGATGCCGCGCGACACCAGATCTTCCAGATGCGCCAGCACGGAGTAACCGGCCGCACCCGTCAGCCGCGGGTCGAGGCCGATGTAGATCGCGCGCACCATGGTCGGAATGTCGGCATCGCCCTTGGCGAGGCGATGCAGGATCGAGGCTTCGCGGGCGCGGCGGTGCCGGGTCAGGAAACGGACGTAGCGCGGGCCTTCCGGAATTTCCGGCCCGTGGCCCGAGAAATACAGATCCTCAGGTCGCGCCTCCAGCCGAGCCAGCGACTCCATGTAGTCGATCATCGAGCCGTCCGGCGGCGCCACGATCGAGGTCGACCAGCCCATCACATGATCGCCGACGAAATTGATCTTTCGCTCGGGCCAGGCGAACGCCAGATGATTGGCGGTGTGCCCCGGCGTCGCCACCGCTTCCAGCACCCAGCCTGAACCTTCGATGGTATCGCCGTTCTTGACCTCGATGTCCGGCCGGAAGCTACGGTCGGCGCCGGATTCTGGATTGTGCTTCTCGCTCTCGAAGCGCGGCCGCGAGGCGCGATGCGGCCCCTCGGCATAGACAGGCGCGCCGGTCGCGGCCTTGATCCGCGCGGTATTGGGAGAATGGTCGTTGTGGGTGTGGGTGACCAGGATATGCGTCACCGTCTCGCCGCGCACGGCATCCAGAAGCGCCTTGGCGTGCGCCTCGTCGGCCGGGCCGGGATCGATGATCGCGACCTTGCCTCGGCCCACGATGTAACTGACCGTGCCGGTAAAGGTGAAGGGACTGGGATTGTTGCAGAGAACCCGCCGCACGCCGGGCCGGGCTTCCTCGACCACCCCCGGCTTGAGCGGGAAGTCGCGGTTGAACGGGATGTCTTCGTTTTCGTTTTCGGCCATGGGATACTCGATCTATGGGAGCCGTTATCCTGAGGTGCGAGCGCTTGCGAGCCTCGAAGGATGGCGGCGGGCACCGCGGCTTGTCATCCTTCGAGGCGCGCCGAAGAGGCGCGCACCTCAGGATGACGTTGGCTGGTTTACGAAAACGCCTGGATGCCCGTGATCGCACGGCCCAGAATCAGGGCGTGGACGTCGTGGGCGCCTTCATAGGTATTCACGGTTTCCAGATTCGAGGAGTGGCGCATCACGTGATACTCGATCTGAATGCCGTTGCCGCCATGCATGTCGCGGGCGACGCGGGCGATGTCGAGCGCCTTGCCGCAATTGTTGCGCTTCATGATGGAGATCATCTCCGGCGCCATCTTGCCCTCGTCCATCAGGCGGCCGACCCGCAGTGAGCCCTGCAGGCCCAGCGCGATCTCGGTCTGCATGTCGGCGAGTTTCTTCTGCACCAGCTGGGTTGCCGCCAGCGGTCGGCCAAATTGCTTGCGGTCGAGCGTGTATTGCCGCGCGCGGTGCATGCAATCCTCCGCCGCACCCATTACGCCCCAGGAGATGCCGTAGCGGGCGCGGTTGAGGCAGCCGAACGGCCCTTTCAGGCCCGATACGTTGGGCAGCAGCGCGCTCTCCGGCACCACCACGCCATCCATCACGATCTCGCCGGTGATCGACGCGCGCAAGCTGAGCTTGCCGCCGATCTTCGGCGCCGACAGGCCCTTCATGCCCTTTTCCAGGATGAAGCCGCGGATCTGGTTGTCGTGCGCGGCCGACTTCGCCCAGACGACAAAGACGTCGGCGATCGGGGCGTTGGAGATCCACATCTTGCTGCCTGTCAGCCGGTAGCCGTCGGAAACCTTCTCGGCGCGGGTCTTCATGCCGCCGGGGTCGGAACCTGCATCGGGCTCGGTCAGGCCGAAACAGCCGACCCATTCGCCGGTCGCCAGCTTCGGCAAATATTTCTTGCGCTGGTTCTCGTCGCCATAGGCATAGATCGGGTGCATTACCAGCGAGGACTGCACGGAGTTCATCGAACGATAGCCGGAATCGACCCGCTCGATCTCGCGTGCCACCAGGCCATAGGCGACATAGCTCGCATTGGCGCAGCCATATTCCTCCGGCAGCGTGATGCCGATCAGGCCGAGTTCACCCATCTCGTTGAAGATCTCGCGGTCGGTCTTTTCCTCGAGATAGGCCTTGGTCACGCGCGGCAGCAGCTTGTCCTGCGCGTAGGCGCGCGCGGTGTCGCGGATCATGCGCTCGTCTTCGGTGAGTTGCTCGTCGAGCAGGAACGCATCGTCCCACTGGAAACTCGCTGACGTCGGCTTGTCCTTGGACTGAGGGCGCACGCTCATGAAAATCCCTTTCGCATCACTGTCCTCATTGGAATTGGCAGCCAAATTAATGCGCTATCGTCCGAAGCGCAATTGAATTGGGCAAATCCTAGCCTTCGAGGCGCTCGTTGGAGACGATCTCGATCCCGAAACCGGACAGTCCCTTGTAGTCGTGCACCGACGACGTCAGATGCCGGATCGAGGTGATGCCGAGATCGCGCAGGATCTGCGCGCCGACGCCAACCTCGCGCCATTGCCGGTTGCGATCGGCTTCCGCCGACTTTTGTTCGCCGACCGGTTCGACCGGAACGCCGGCGGCGCCATCTCGCAAATAGACCAGCACGCCGCGGCCGGCCTGCTTGAAATGGTTCAGCACAATCTGCATGCGCGCCTGGCCGGTGAAGAGGTCTTTCACGATGTTGGGCTTGTGCAACCGCGTCAGCACATTCTTGCCGTCGCCGATGCCGTTATAGACAAAGGCGGCGTGCGCGATTTCGTCGAACGGCGAACGGTAGGCATAGCCCTGCAGCGGGCCGATCGGGCTATCAGTGGTAAAGGTCGCGACCCGCTCGATCAGCTTCTCGCGCGCCTGGCGATAGGCGATCATGTCAGCGATCGTGACGTGCTTGAGCTTGTGGGCGGCGGCAAAGCGCGCGACCTGCTCGCCCTTCATCACGGTGCCGTCGTCGTTCATCAACTCGGAGATGACGCCGACCGGCGGCAGGCCGGAAAGCTTGCAAAGATCTACCGCGGCTTCGGTATGGCCCGAACGCAGCAGCACACCTCCATCGCGGGCGATCAGCGGGAAGATATGCCCGGGCCGGGCAAAATCATTGGCACCGGCGTTCGGGTTCGCCAGTGCCCGGCAGCAGGAGGCGCGTTCGTCGGCGGAGATGCCGGTGCCGCCATCGGGCTTGTAGTCGATCGACACCGTGAAGGCGGTGGTGTGGTTGGAATCATTATGGGCCACCATCGGATCGAGCCGCAGCCGGCGTGCGTCGTCCTGCGTGATCGGCGCGCAGACGATGCCCGAGGTGTGGCGGATGATGAACGCCATCTTCTCGGCGGTACAAAACGAGGCCGCGACGATCAAATCGCCCTCGCCTTCCCGGTCGTCATCATCGGTGACGACGACGAGTTCGCCATTGGCAAAAGCTTGCAGAACTTCCTGGATCGTATCGGCCATTTTTCTCGGATCTCGCTTGGTACAGGGAGTGCATTAGCCGGACTCATGGGTCCGCGCCAGCATCAATACGCAGGGCAGCACGTCGCCAGCCGCGTTTCGCAGTACGAAACCGACAGGCAGGAAACCATTGACGAGGTCCGGCTTCCATCGCCATGGTCGCCCCCACAAAAACAAGAAGCGGGCGTCAGGGAAGAATCATGCGTTTTAAACTAAGTTTCCGCCGGATGGCATTGGCCGGCCTCGTGCTGTTGGCGGCGCCCGCGGCGTTGCCGCAAGCCTCCCGCGCCGCCGACGAATGGCCGACCCGCGATATCACCTTCTATGTGCCCTACGCGCCAGGCGGTTCGACCGACCCGATCAGCCGCAAATATTCCGAACTGCTGGAGAAGCAGCTCAAGGTCAAGGTGATCGTCGAGAACAAGCCGGGCGCCTCCGCGACCATCGGCACCGGTGCCGTAATCCGCGCCCAGCCGGACGGCTACACGATCGGGCTCGGCTCCAGTTCGTCGCTGGCCTACCAGCCGCTGGAAATGAAGGGGCTGGTCTGGAAATCGGCCAATGACTACCAGTCGATCGCCAAATTGTCCGACCTGCCGGTCATCCTCGCGGTGCCGGCGGAATCACGCTGGAAAACCCTCGACGACTTTCTGGCCGACGCCAAGGCCAACCCGCGCAAGCTGAAGGTTTCGGTGTCCGGCCTGCGCTCGATCAACGACATCGCAGTCCAGCAACTGAACAAGCTTTCGGGGCTGCGCATCGTCACCGTACCGTTTACCGGCGGCGGCGGCGAGGCAACGCTGGCCGCCCTCGGTGGCCGCGTCGACGGAACCGCCGGCTTTGCGCCGGGCATGAAGGGCCAGATCGATGCCGGAAAGCTGCGGGTGCTGGCGGTGTTCCAGGACGGCAAATACGACCTGCTGCCGGACGCCAAGCCGATCGGCGAAACGCCCTGGAAGGACACCTTTCCGGTCGGCTATTACG
>JBOHIT010000332.1:0-20672 GCA_050726155.1 Bradyrhizobium sp. | reverse complement strand
ATCGCAGGAACCGGCACGTTTTCAGCGGCGATAACGTACTTGCCATCCTTGATTGTCGCGATGTTGACGGTCAGGCCCGTAACCGGGAATGGCGCATCATTCGTGTAGGTCACGTTCGGCAGAATGCCGAAGGTCTGATCGGTGGAGATCTGTGTTGTCATCAACGCCGTGCGAACCGCCTCGCCAGTGACCTTGTCGGCGCCGACCTTGCGCGCAGCAGCTTCGATCGCCCGCAGCGCGACCAGCGTCTGATTGAAGCCCATGACGCTCGCGACGGACCACGTCACCTGCGCCTTGTACTTTGCGACCACCATTTGCTGGAAATCATGGGCTTTGGTCTTTTCGTCGGTCGGTACGGCCATGCCGTAGACCTCATAATCGCCTTCCAGATCCTTCATCCCACCGGTGGCCTTACCCGAGGCAATCAGGCCGTTGTGCGAACTCATCACGATCGCAACGTCAGTCTTGCCGAGCGCCTGCAGCGCTCGTTTGGTTGCTACGACCGCGGCCGTGTTGGTCTGAATATCGATGACTTGCGCGCCCTTGCGGATCAGGCGGCCAACTTGGGTCGTCAGGTCGGTCGGTTGCACTTCGGTAAAAATCGTCTCGACGATTTCAGCTTTGTCCGGGTTGTCCTTGGCGTATTTTTCCGCGCCCTTGGCAATATCGACATAAGCTGGCGAGGCTTCCGAGGAAATGATGGCAACCTTCAGAGGTCCCTTGATGCCGCGCTTGTTGCGGAACCATTCGAAGAACGCCGCCGCCTCATGGCCATAAGTTGGACGCGGGTTGAATATCCACGGATCCGGCTTCCAGGCAAATCCGTAAGCCGCGGTCGACATGAACATGGGGACCTTGTCCGCCGGAAGCCGACCTTGGAGCGCGGCGACGTCAGGTCCGCCGACGCCGAGAACGGCCACCGGATTGAGTTCGGCCTTGATGCCGGGCCAAAGGCTCGCCGTCTGGGCCGCGTCGTAACGCCCGTCATAGTCCTTGATCCCGACCTTGATGCCCATTCCCTTACCGACCTCTTCGTTCCACCAATCGACGGTGGCACGGCGGGCGCCGACAAGGTCCTTCATGATGTCGGCGTAGGGTCCGGTAAAGTCGGCAATCGAGGCTATATTGTAAGTCGTCTGCGCCGAAGCGGGCAGCGCGAGCGCGACGACCGCCACTGCCGCGGCGCCTGCGATCCATTTAGAAAGTCTGCTCGTCATCTCAACGTCCTCCCGGTCTGTTTGTTTTATGGACACCGCCCTGCAGCGGCTTCGTTACGTTCAGTATGGAAACGGCCACATCCGATACGACCGCTTCAGGATATTCCAGCGATGCATCAGGCCGCGCGGCTCGAAGATCAGGAATGCTGCAATGACGCTGCCGAGAAACACATTCATCAGGGAAAATACGACATCGCCGCCGATCGAGGGAAATTGCGCGACGACGGATGGCCCGAGCGACACGAAGCCTTCCTGAATGCATTTGATGACGACGACGCCGACGAGAGCGCCTGTAATCGATCCCATGCCGCCGACGATCACCATGGCAATGAACCATATCGAATTGAACAGCGTGAACTGATCGACCGCGACAAAGCGAACGAAATAAGCCCACAACCCGCCGCCGACGCCGGCATAGAACGCGCCGATTAGGAATGCGGTTGCCTTGGTGGCCACGACATCAATGCCCATGATGCCGGCTGCGACGTCGTCGTCGCGCACGGCTACGAAAGCACGCCCATACCGGCCGCGCACGATGCCGTAAGCGCCGTAGGTCATGAGAGCCGCAACGGCGAGACAGAGATAGTAAATCGAGGTATCCGTCGCGAACGCGAATCCGAACAGGCTGGCAGGGTCGAGAGTGAGCCCGTTCGATCCGCCGAACCATGGCAGGTTGAGGACGAAGAAATGAAATAGCGCCTGGGCGGCGATCGTTGTCAGCGCCAGGTAGAAGCCCTTGATGCGCACGGCCGACAATCCAAAGATGAAGCCGAACACGGCCGCGGAACACCCGCCGAGCGGGATAGTCAACCAGAACGGCAGCCCCAGCTTCGTGGCCAGAAAGCCGGTCGTATAGGCGCCGACGCCCATGAAGGCGGCCTGTCCGAGATTGATCTGGCCGGCATAACCGGTGGTGATCTGAAGGCCGAGCACGATCACCGACGAGATCAATATCAGCGTCGAGATGGCGAGCAGCCGCGGCCCGAACAAGATCGGCAGCAGCAACAGGAAGATCAGAAACAAGGCGAGGGCGATCTGCTGCGGACGCGTCCGCACCAACGCCGCATCGCGCGCAAAACTGGTCGCGAAAATGCCGGCCGGATCCATCGCTTAAACCCTTTCGATCGTTCGCCACCCGAACATTCCGGTCGGGCGGATAAACAGGATGACAAGCATGATCACGAACGGGAATACGGATCCAACCGCTCCGCCGATCACCGGGTCGACATAGGCCGTCACGAGTCCTTGCACGGCGCCGACGATCAGGCCGGCCAGTAAGACGCCGGCGATCGATTCGAAACCGGCGAGCAGGGCCACCGGCAGCGCCGATAGTCCGATGTCCGACGCCAGGAAGTTCAACGACTTGCCGCTGAGGTAGATGATCGCGCCGAGGGTCGACAATACAGCGCCCAGCGCCCAGGCGAACGCGATGGAGCGCTTCACCGAGATTCCCATCGACAACGCGACCTGGTGATCCTCCGCGACCGCCGTCATTTTGAGCCCGGCGCGGGTGTTGTTGAAGAACCACGACAGACCCAGTCCGACGATCACCGTGATTACCGCGCCGATCAGCAGTGACCGCGGGATCAGGATGTCGCCGATGATCACCGGCTTCAACGGGAAGATGATCGGAAACGGCCGGACCTGCGGTCCGAAGATCACGAGGATAAGGCCCCTGATGAGGATTAGCAGGCCGATCGTCACCATCACCATCGCAAAACCGGACTCGCCAACGAGACGCGAAAAGAAGATGCGCTCGATGATAAGTCCGAAAATCGCCGACAGCACCATCGCCAGCGGAAGTGCCACGACCAGCGGCAGGCCGGTCTGGATCACCATCCACCAGACGATAAAGCCGCCGAATACCACGAGTTCGCCTTGCGCGAAGTTGAAGACCTTGGAAGCGCGATAGATGACGATAAAACCCATCGCGATGAGAGCGTAGAGCAAGCCTACCAGTGCGCCGTTGATGAGATAATTCAGAAAGTCGATCGGGTCGAACATTCAAGACCTCCCAGCCATTTTGCGTCGTGGCTGGGCCGCCGCGACCGCCAGAGGTGCGGTATCCACGGAATGAACCAGTACGTTGGCTGCCATCGTCCCGCGGCGACCATCCTGGTAGGTGACCGGGATCGAAAGCGCCACGCAATCCTTGCCGGTGTAGAGGCCGTCGATCAACTCCGCATAACGCTCCAGTAGAAATTCACGTCGCAGCTTGCGTGTTCGGGTCAATTCGCCCTCATCCGGATCGAGTTCCTTGGGGAAATTCGCAAAGCGTCGGACTTGCGCATGATCCGGCAGGAATTTGTTGATGCGGACGATCTCTTCACGGATCAGATCGGCGACCGCCGTCATTTGCGACAGGTCCGCGAATGTCGAGTAAGCCAACCTTCGTTCCTCCGCCCAGCGCGACACCACGCTCATGTCGATATTGATCAACGCGCCGATGTAGTCGCGCGACTCGTCGCCCAGCGTCATGATGTCTTTGATGAACGGACTGAAGCGCAGCCGCGTTTCGATGAACTGCGGCGGATAGCTTTGCCCGGAACTCAGTTTGGCGAGATCCTCGAGGCGCTCGAGGAAAACCAGTTCGCCGGAGCTGGTGACGGACACGGCATCGCCGGTGCGGTACCACCCGCCGTCTATTCGTTCGGCGGTCTTGTCGGGCTTGCCGAAATAACCCTGGAAGAACGATCCACCGCGCACCAGCAATTCGCCGGCCGATGAAACCTGCCATTCCAGCGCCGGCATTTCGGGGTGGGCTTCGAGCCAGTGGCCCACGGTTTCCAGATCGTAGCGTTCGCCCCTGTGGATCGTCATGATCCCGATTTCGGTCGAACCGTAGAGGTTGCGCAGCGGCACGCCGATGGCGTGAAACAGCCGGAATACGTCGGGCGCCATGGTCGAGCCGCCGCTGAGCGCGACCTTGAGGCGCGTCAGGCCGAGTTTGTCGCGCAACGGCTTCAGAACCAAAGCCTCGGCAAGCGGAAACACCAGGCGGGCGGCAAGCGGCACCGGCTTGCCGTCGAGTCGGGAAACATGGACCTTGCGTCCAATGTCGACGCCCCATTCGTAAATGCGCCGGCGGATCGGTCCCGCGTCGAGCATTTTTGCCTGGATCGTGGACGCCAGGCTCTCCCATTGTCGGGGCGCGAATACCATCACCTCGACGGCGAGTTCGCGGAGATTGGCCAGAACCTGCTCAGGAGATTCCGGAAAGTTGACCACCAGCGGCAATGTGACGCCGATCGTAATTCCGAACAGTTGTTCGGTGGCCCAGGCCGGCGCGATGTAGGTGAGGTAGTCCATGCCCGGCGCGATGTCGGTCCCATTCACCAATCGATGCGCGTTATCCATCAGATACCGGTGGGTCAGGACGACCCCCTTGGGGCGCCCCGTCGTGCCGGACGTGTACGACAGAACGGCGATGTCCTCCGGCTTGCCCAGTTCGAGGAGGCTGTTGAACAGCCCTGGCTCGGCAGCGTTCCGCTTGCGTCCCTCGGCTTCCATCTCCTCGAGCTTCAAGAGACTCGGCTGCCGGTAAGACCACATGCCGGTCTCGTCCCAATAGATCAGCCGGCGCAGTGTCGGCACGCTGCCCATCACTGCGAGGCCCTTGTCGATCTGCTCCTGGTCTTGACCTACGAGGTAAACGGCCTGGCTGTCGTTCAGCAGGTATTCGATTTCGCCGACGGTCAGGTCCGGGTAGAGCGAGATGACCTTGCCGCCGGTCGCGAGCACAGCCAGTTCGATCCAGAAGTTCTCGGGCTCATTCTCACCGATGATGGCGACCGTTTCGCCGCGGGCAAATGACAGCGATTGCAAGCCGAGCGCCAGATTACGCACGCGCTCCAGCACGTCGCCATAACGGAATTCGCGCCAGATGCCTCGATATTTGTGCCTTGCGATCAGCCGGTCAGGCTCCGCCGTGGCCCGTTCGACGAATGCTTGCGGCAATGTTTTCATCGTCGTGGCGGCCACTGTCATTTCTCGCCCAGGTAAGCTTTCATGACCAGCGGATCGCGCTGGATCTGCGCCGGCGATCCGGTCGCGATCATTTTTCCGAAATCCAGTACGTAGATGCGATCGGCGAGGTCCATGACGACACCCATGTCGCGCTCGACGAGCACCACCGGAATGCCGCGCGCTTCGCGCACGTCGAGGATGAAACGGGCGAGGTCTTCCTTTTCCTCGTTGTTCATCCCGGCCATCGGCTCGTCCATCAGCAGGATTTTCGGCTCCTGGGCGAGCGCGCGTCCGAGGTCGACGCGCTTGCGCAGGCCATATCCCAGCGTTCCGACCGGCTGATGGCGGATCGATTCGATTTCCAGCAATTCGATGATTTCCTCGACCATCTCACGATGCCGCGTTTCCTCGTTTTGAGCCCAGTGAAAGTGCACGAAGGCCTGCAAGATCGAGCTGCGCATATGCATGTGCCGCCCGATCATGATGTTCTCGATCACGGTCATGCCGGGAAAGATATGCGTGCCCTGAAACGTCCGCGCCAATCCGGATCGTGCGATGTGATGAACGCTGCGGCCGACCATCTGCTCGCCGTCGAAGACGATGCGGCCCTGCTGCGGCCGATAGAAGCCGCTCATGCAGTTCATCAGCGAGGTCTTGCCGGCGCCATTGGGGCCGATGATCGCGATGAGCTCGTCGGGCCTGATCTCGATCGAGACATCGTTCAGGGCGACGACGCCTCCGAACGACATACGCAGACGGTCTGCGGTCAGAATCGGCCGCATGCCGCTCGGGCCTGACTCGGCACGGGTCGCCGCTTCGGCGCACATGTCTCCTCCGTGGTCGCGCAATCGAGGCGCGCTGTTTTTTCTTGCGTATGACCAATCAGACATACTATTTACTTGCAAGTCAAACGAATTTTTCGCGCTTGTCCTGCGACCATTTTACGGAGTGAACAGATGTTCGGCGATCCCAATCTTGCTGCGAAACTCCTTGCACAGTTCAAATTGCCCGTTCTGGTTGGGCCAATGTTTCTCGTATCGGGTCCCGATCTCGTCATCGCGTGCTCTCAGGCCGGTGTCGCCGGCTCGTTTCCCACGCTGAATGCGCGTACGACGACGATTCTGGACCAATGGCTCGCGAGGATCACGGCTGAGCTGAAGCCGGGTGCCGCTCCCTACGCGGCGAACCTGATCGTTCATCCGACGAATACGCGGCTGGCGGAAGACGTCGATCTGGTTGTCAAACACAGGTCGCCGCTGGTGATCGCCAGTGTGGGCAATCCGGAGCGTATTGTTGCCGCGGTAAAGGGCTACGGCGGCCTGGTGTTCTCAGACGTTGCTTCGCTCAAACACGCCCGGCGCGCGGCGGAAACCGGCGTCGATGGTCTGATTTTGCTGTGCGGCGGCTCCGGCGGCAATACCGGTTGGCTCAACCCGTTCGCGTTCGTCACCGCCGTCCGTAAATTCTTCGCCGGACCGCTCGTGCTCGCCGGGGCGATCTCGAACGGCCGCCTGATCCATGTTGCGGAAGAACTTGGCGCCGACTTTGCCTATGTCGGCACGCCCTTCATCGCGGCGACCGAGAGTATGGCGGCAGACAACTACCGGCAAATGCTGATCGACAGCAACGCCGACGATATTCATCTGACGGCCGAAGTAACCGGCATCCCCGCCAACATGCTTCGCAAGAGCCTCGAACGCAGCGGCTTCAAGCCGGGGGCGAAGCATGACGGATTCAATCTCCTGAAGGAGATCGAGACGCTGAAGGCGTGGCGGGATATCTGGAGCGCGGGTCAGGGCGTCGGCGATGTCGAACGGGTCGAGCCGGCTGCCGGCGTGGTCGACCGCATGACACGCGACTACGCCGCGGCGCGCGCAGCCAGCCGGGAACGCTTTGTCCGAATGCCGGCTTGAGGTCGCTGACAATCCCGCCCGGTGCACCCGGTTCAGCCAAAATCAGCGCCGTGCTGTGCTGCCATTGGATGACGCCGGGGGAGAGACGGCGTGGTCGAGCAGATCGGTAAAAACCCTGGCGATCTCCGCCCCGCTCTTTGGTCCGTCCTGATCGAACCAGCGCGCCATCCAGTTGACCGCACCCATGAAGAAAAACACGGTCAGCTTCGGATCGACCTGGCGGAGACTGCCGTCCGCCATGCCTTTCTCGATGATCGCCTGCATCTGGTGCTGGGCCTTGTCGCGACGCGCGGCGACGATCTTGCGGTTGGCGGGATCGAGGGCCTGGAATTCGACCAGAACCGCGCAATCGCCGATCTCGCTGTTGTGCGATTCGATGAATTCCCTGGCAAATTCCAGCAGAATTTCACGACCGGTCTTGCCGGTCTTGTAGGCATGTTCGAACGCACGGTCGCCGAGATCCTGCGACAACATGTGGCACTCGAACAGGATTTCCTGCTTGTTCTTGACGTAATAATAGAGAGCGGGCTTGGTCACGCCGAGCGTCTTCGCGACATCGTCGAGCGACGTCGCATGATACCCTTGTGAACTGAATGCGCGCGCCGCCTCTTTCAGCAGGGCGGTGCGCTTCAGGTTGAATTGCTGGTCGCGCGTTTGAACGGTGTCGTTCCACGCGGCAAGCTGACGGTCACGGCGCGACACGCACCACTCCCACAAATTTCACATCAAGAACAGCAACCTTGCTGCGGGTACAATTGAGCAGATTCGGATCGATTCACCAACGCCAATACCTGTCGCAAGTCAAAGGTTACGGGCGATAATGAGCTTCTGGATGTTACTGGTACCTTCGTAGATCTTGCAGACCCGGACGTCACGGCAGTAACGCTCGACCGGAAAATCACGCAGATAGCCGTATCCGCCGTGAATCTGCAGCGCCTCGGAGCACACTTTCTCGGCCATCTCGCTGGCGAACAGCTTGGCGATCGCAGCTTCCTTCATGCAAGGCAGCCCGGCCTCGAGCAGGCGGGCGGCATGAATGTAATATTGCCGGGCGATATCGACCTGCGCCGCCATGTCGGCGAGCGCGAAGCTGACGCCTTGCAGTTCCATGATCGGTTTGCCCGCGACCTCACGTTCGCGTGCGTATTGTATCGCTGCATCGAGGGCCGCCTGGGCTATTCCGACGGCCTGCGCCGCAATGGCGATGCGTCCATCGGAAAGACCCGACATCATGATGCCGTAGCCGCCACCAAGGGTCCCGAGGATGTTTTCCTCCGGGACGCGGAGCTCATCGAGCTGGATCTGGGCGGTATGCGCGGTCCGCTGCCCGAGCTTGTCCTCGACACGACTGACGACGTAGCCCTTGGCGGGCGGCTCGACCAGGAACGTCGTGAAGCCGCGTTTGCCGGCGTCGGGATCGGTGCGCGCGACGACGATCGCGACACCGGCCTCGCTGCCGTTGGAGATGAACTGCTTGGTGCCGTTGATCACGAAGTCGCTGCCGTCGCGGCGCGCCGAGGTGCGAAGCGCCGATGTTTCGGAGCCGGCCTGAGGCTCGGTGATCAGGAAGGCACCGATTTTTTCGCCGGAGGCCAGCGCTGGGAGCAGTCGCCGCTTCTGCTCGTCGGTACCGTTCTTGGCGATGACATGCGCGGCACCGAGATTGTGAACATGCACGATCGTCCCGACCCCGCCATCGGCGCCCGACAACTCCTCGATCGCGAGACAATAGGCGAGAAATCCGGATCCCGATCCGCCATGTTCCTCGGGAACGGTCATCCCCATGAAACCTTGCGCTGCCAGGAGTTTCAGTTCCTGTGTCGGCCACGCCGACGTGCGGTCCCGTTCGGCGGCGGTCGGGGCAAGGACATCGCGTCCGAGTTTGCGGGCTGTGTCGCGGATCATCCGCTGCTGGTCGGACAAGAACGGCTCTGACCTGGTGTCGCTGACATGCTTGTTCATCGTCGGATCGCACTCCCCAACCAGGCCGCTAGATCCCGGCCATATTTATTTACGGCAGGATACATTAATTTACTCGTGGGTCAAATTGGGTTGCGGGGGCCGGCCCAATCGAGCTCGCTCCGAGAGACGCACGATGAGGCGCGGGGTTATTTTCGAGGCAATCCGACAGGCGCGTCGATGTCGAGATTCGCCAATTCGTAGCCTCGGCGAAAATCCACAATATGCTTGTCCATCCATCCATGCGCTTCGGCGGCGTTATGATCGCGCAACGCCTGCAGGATTTTTTCATGCGCGAAAACAAGGCGTTCGCCGGCGTTGAGGCGGGAAAACACCTGAAGGAAGGCCGGATAGAACAACTGGCTGATGGGGGCGCGGCATAGCTGCAAGGCGCGGTTGCCGGACGCTTTGGCGATGATTTGATGGAACTCGATATCCAGCTCCACCAGACTCTGCTGGTCCTCGAATGCCGTCCGGGTCTTTTCAACGTTGATCTGCAAGGCATCGAGGTGTTCCGGCGTAATGCGCCCGGCTGCACTTTCCGCGAGCGCGGGCTCGAGGCAGCGCATGCTCTCCCACAACTCGAAGAAACTGACATCCTGAAGTACGATCGCCGAAGTCACTTTGGAAAAGATGTCGGCTTCGCGAGGCGCAGTCACGTAGAGCAGCTTGCCGCCGTCGTGCCGGCGGACCAAACCATTCTGTTCAAGGACCCGAATGGCTTCGCGAATGGTCGAACGATGAACGCCGAGATCTTCCGCCAGCGTTGTTTCGGCCGGAACGCGATCGCCGACGGACCATTCGCCGGACATAATCTTGGCCTCGATCCGCCGCACGACGGCGCGATAGACCGGTTCATTCCGGATGGGTTCGAGGGTAACGTTCGCGAGGCTCATTGTCGTCCGATCGGTCGGCGTGCATCCGTCGATTGCACTTAGCCTGAAACGAGAACTTCTCCAAGTCGGCCCAATATTAGTGCATTCCGCTTATATCCTGCGCTTCATGAAGTTCACATAAGCGGCTGCGCAATCCTGCGCGCGGCTCATCAGCAGCGAGTGGCGCTGACCTGGAAACCACTGGATTTCCGACGTCTTCAGACGCGCATGCAGGTCTTCGGCCAGAGACCGGTTGACGAACGGACTGCCATCCGGGGCCAGGATGAGAATTGGCGCACGAATGTTATCGAGCTCCGAGGTCAAGTCCTGAGTTTTGATGAATTCCGCCTGTTCGTAGACCGCAGTGGGTGAGCACTGTTTTTGTAGTCGGCGGACCCACTCGTACATCTCAGGGGCAACGTCACCATCGGCGAATCGCATCGACATGAGGGAGTCTGACCAGGCGGACATGCCGCCCTTGTTGATCGTGTCACGCCAGGTATCGACAGCCTTAACGCGATTGCCGTCGAAGGGGGTGGAAAGCAGCCCGCACGAAAGGATTTTCTCGGGGTGCCGGGCCGCATAGGCAAGGCCGATCATGCCGCCGAGGGATTCACCGACATAATGGAACGAGTTGACTTTCTCCGGCGCAAGTACGGCGTCGATATCCGCGAAGAAATTCGGGAGGGACCACCCATAACCTTCGGGCGTCGGCTCCGAGCGGCCGAAGCCGCGCATGTCGAGCCTGATCACGCGATATCCCGCACCCAGCAGCGCCGGCTGCCACTCGCACCAGGCGTCACCTGTCAGCGCGACGCCATGATGCATGAGAACGACGCCGGCAGGTTCGCGCCACGGCGGCACGAGCGAACTGACTTGATAGAAAATTTTTCCGCCGTCGGATGAGATGGCGATCGGCATGTCCTGTTGCTCCTTTAGGTATCGGCGAAGCCTGATCCGAAGTGACGTTGGCTTTCCGGATCTTGCTTATTCAAGAGCCGACGACATCATTTCGAGCTCCGGTTACCGTATCGGCCCGGGTGAAATCGAAGACGTGCTGATCAAGCATCCCGACGTGGCGATGGCGGCCGTGATCGGCGTGCCGGATCCGGTTCGCAACGAGTCCATCAAGGCCTTCATCGTGTTGTCACGCGGCGTTTCGCCGTCCGATGAAATCAAGGACAGCATTCGTGCCATGGTCAAGACGCGATTGGCCAAGCATGAGGCCCCACGCGATATCGAAATCGTGGAGAAGCTGCCTCTCAGTGCGAACGGTAAAATTCTGAGGCGCGAATTGCGCGAACGCGAAACCCGGCGCCTGTCCGAACAGGCCGTGGTGCCGCATGACTAGATTCCGGAGCCAGGCAGCCCGTGTATTCGGAAAGCGCATGACATGAATGAACTCGATTTCGGTGGTAAGACCATTCTGGTCGTCGGAGGTTCAAGCGGCATCGGCAACGGCATTGCGCAAGCCTTCCGGAACAAGGGTGCCGAAGTTCATGTTTGGGGCACACGGACAACTGCGGCAGAATATGCCGCAGAGGACGGCTCTGATCTCGCCGGTCTGCACTATGCGCAGGTTGATGTTGCCGATTTCGGGGCCATCGAGCGATTGGTCCCCGGCTTCGATCGCCTTGACGTTCTGGTGCTGTCTCAGGGCATCGTTCTGTATGGACGCCGCGAATTCGAGATCGCGGTTTTCAGAAGATTGTTGCGGTCAATTTGAACAGCCTGATGGCATGCAGTCAGAAGTTTCACGCCATGCTGAAGGACAGCAAAGGATCCTTGCTCATCATTAGTTCAATGGCGGCGTTCCGCTCCACCAAGGGCAATCCAGCCTACAACGCGTCGAAGACCGGGGCGTATGGTTTGACTCGTACCCTCGGGGAAGCCTGGGCGGAAGACGACATCAGGGTCAACGGAATCGCTCCGGGATTCGTCGATACCAAGCTGACTAAGGTTACGACATGTAATGCGAAACGACGCGAAGGCGTAGAGCAGCGCGTACCGCTCAAGCGGCTCGGGACGCCGGCCGACATCGCGGGAGCGGCGTTGTTTCTGGCGTCGCCGTTGGCCGCCTATATCGTTGGTCAGACCCTCGTTGTCGATGGCGGCCTGACGCTCGCATGATCCGGAATTTGTCTACCACGGGTCGGTCATGACGGACTTTCCGGTTTCACGGACGTTGCCGGAGGGCGAGGAACTGTCGCCAGCAAATCCCGAATTGCTGTCGTCCGCAGAGACCGTTCCGGTCGATTGGAACCGTCTCGCGCATTATCTGCAGGGGCAGGGTTTGGTGTTCGATCCCGCCCAGTCGATCCGGCAATTCGCCGGCGGCTTCGCCAACCGCAATTACATGATCGTCGTCGACGGCCGAACCGTCGTGCTGCGCCGGCCTCCGGATGGAGACCTGCCGCCCGGTGCGCACGACATGTCACGCGAGCACCGCATTCTGTCGCGCTTGACGAATGCGCTGAGCTTCGTGCCGAAAAGCTTTCACCTCTGCGAGAGCCGCGATGTCATCGGCGTGCCCTTCCAGTTGATCGAGTACCGTGCGGGAATCGTCGTTCGCGGCACCGATATGTCGCCGGTGGCCTCACATCCTGACGCCCCGGCGCGGCTGTGCGAAATGCTCGTCACCACGCTGGCGAGCCTGCACAAGGTGGATGCACGGTCGGTCGGACTTGAAGACCTGGGCAAGCCGGAGGGGTTTATCGCGCGCGCGATTGCCGGATGGTCGAAGCGGGGGGTCTGGTGGCGGAGGTTCAAACCCAAAGCGTCATCGGCGACATTTCCAGTTGGCTCGGGCGCCAGCGCTTCCGCGCGCGGGATGCCACGATCCTGCATTGCGATTTCAAGCTCGACAATCTCATTCTGAACCCGTCGGATTTGAGTCCGGTCGCACTGATCGACTGGGACATGGGAACGCGGGGTGATCCGCTGTTCGATCTTGCCACCCTGCTGAGCTATTGGGCCGAGCCCGGCGACCCGCCGGCATTGCGACAATTGCAGCAGATGCCGACGGCGCATGCGGGTTTCTGGTCGCGCGCGGAAGTGGCGACGCGTTATGCGGCGCTGACCGGATGCGATCTCGCCGATCTGCCTGCCATGCAGGTGCTCGCGCTGTTTAAATTGGGCGTGGTGTTTCTGCAGTTGCATCGGCAGTGGATCAACGGTGCGGTGAAAGATCATCGCTATGCGGAATTCGGGCAACTGGGCGATGACCTTCTGGTAGTCGCCCATGACTTGTCGAGAGGAAAATCAAATGGCTGAATTCGATCTCAATTTCGCGCTTCCTTCTGAGGTTACTGATCTCGCGCAAAGCGTCAAAACCTTTGTCATTGAAAAGGTCATCCCCTACGAAAAGGACCCGCGCTGGACGTCGCATGGGCCGACCGACGAGTTGCGGCGCGAACTCAACGAACTGGCACGGCAGGCCGGCGTGCTGGCGCCGCATGTCCCCCAGGAATTCGGCGGCCAGAAGCTTTCGCATATTGGCCGCGCAGCGGTGTTCACCGCGGCCGGCTATTCGATGCTGGGACCGATCGCATTGCACTGCGCCGCACCGGACGAAGGTAACATCCATCTGCTGGATGTGATCGCCCGTCCGGACCAGCGCGCGCGCTATCTAAAGCCATTGGCGACTGCCGCGGTTCGCTCCTGTTTTTGCATGACGGAACCCGCGCCGGGTGCCGGCTCCGATCCCGGACAGTTGCAGACCACCGCGCGACGCGACGGCAACACCTGGGTGATCGATGGAGAGAAGTGGCTGATCACCGGCGCCGACCGCGCTGCCTTTGCGATCATCATGGCCAAGATCGTCGGCGGCGAAGCCGACGGCGGGGCGACCATGTTCCTGGCGGACATGCCCGATCCCGCCATCCGGATTGAGCGGACGCTGGATACCATCGATTCGAGTTTCGTCGGCGGCCATGCCGTCATTCGAATTGACGGACTGCGGCTGCCGGCCGAAGCCGTGCTCGGCGAGGTAGGCCAAGGCTTTCGTCATGCGCAGGTTCGGCTCGCACCGGCACGGCTGACGCACTGCATGCGCTGGCTAGGCGCCGCGATGCGCGCGCAGGAGATTGCAACCGAGTTCGCGCGCCGTCGTACCGCGTTCGGCAAATCGCTGGGTGAACATGAGGGCGTGTCGTTCATGCTGGCTGATAACGAAATGGACATCCACACCGCGCAACTGACGATCTGGCACACGGCCTGGCTGCTCGACAAGGGCGAGCGCGCCTCGACGGAAAGTTCGAGAGCCAAGGTGATCTGTTCCGAGGCGATTGCGCGGGTTGCCGATCGTTCGCTGCAAATCCTCGGCGGCCTCGGAACGACGCGTGACACCATGGTCGAGCGCTTTTATCGCGACGTGCGGGCGTTTCGAATTTACGACGGCCCATCGGAAGTCCACCGGTGGGCGCTGGGCCGCCGCATCCTGCGCGAAAACGCCAGCTAGGGTTCGTGACTGAACTGGCAGAGTAACAACAACAGGGGAGGCAGGCATGCGCGATGTCTGGTTGGGGCAGGGCCCGACGCCATCAGAACGCTATGAGGCGATGTACGCAGAATTTCGCTGGCAGATTCCGGAGACGTTTAATTTCGCCACGGATGTCGTCGACCGCTGGGCGGCCGGGACCGATGGACCGGCGTTGCTCTGGGAGAATGCCGCAGGCGAACAGCGCGCATTCAATTATAGCGATCTTGCCCGGCTTTCGTGTCAGCTTGCCAACGTGTTGCGCGCGCGGGGGGTTGAAAAAGGCGATCGCGTTATCATCATGCTGCCGCGCGTGCCGGAATGGTTCGTCGCCATCACCGCAGCGTTGCGGATTGGCGCAGTGCCCATTCCCTGCATCGAGATGCTGACCCCGCGCGACATCGAATACCGCGTTCGCAATGCCGAGGTAAAGGCGGCGATTTGCCGTCCAGAGCACGCCGCAAAGTTCGCGTCGGTTGAAAACGACGTTCCGGTTCGGATTGCCCTCGGCCAGGCCGCGGGCTGGCTCGACTGGCAACAGGAAGTGCCGCGCGCCTCGGAGGCGATTGAGGCTGAGACCGTGCGCAACGACGATCCCGCCATCATGTACTACACCTCGGGTTCAACCGGCCACCCCAAAGCCGTGGTCCATGCCGCGCGCGCGATTTATGCCTGGCGTGTGTCTGCGATTTATTGGCTCGACTTGCGGCCGGGCGAAGTCATCTGGTGCACGGCGGATACCGGCTGGAGCAAGGCGGGCACCAGCATCATCTTCGGCCCGCTCAGTTGTGGCGCATGTTCGTTCTTTTTCGATGGTCCGTTTGATCCCAGGCAACGCCCGCAGCTTTTGCGCAAGCACCGAATCACGGTCTATTGCGCGCCGGGCACCGAACTTCTGCACGTCGTCACTGAAATACAGCGCGACAATCTGGTCGCGTTGCGTCGCGTGGTGACGGCAGGTGAGGCAATGAATCCGATCGTCGCGGAACGATGGGAGGCGGCCACCGGAATCCGGATCGACGAAGCCTATGGTCAGACCGAGGCGTTGATGGTTGCGCTGAACTACCCCAACGAACCGGTGCGCTATGGTTCGATGGGGCGGCCGTCGCCAGGTTCGGATATCGATGTCATCGACTCCAGTGGGTGTCGTCTGCCGGCAGGTCAGGAAGGCGACCTCGCCATCAAGGTGCCAAACCCGCAATTGATGCTGGGTTACTGGAAGAACGCCGGCCGAACTGCCGAGTGCTATCTGGATGGTCCCGAAGGCCAATGGTATCTGACGAGCGACCGCGCGGAGCGGGATGCCGACGGCTATTTTTGGTATCGCGGACGCAGCGACGATGTTATCAACTCCGCGGGCTATCGCATCGGCCCCATTGAGGTGGAAAACGTGCTCGTCGAACATCCCGCGGTCCAGGTCTGCGCGGTTACTGCAAGTCCGGATGCCGAGCGCGGCGAGATAGTGAAGGCGTTTGTCGTGCTCCGCGATGGCGTGCAGCCGTCGCCGGAGCTAACGCGCCAGCTTCAGGATCACGTCAAGGCGGTCACCGCACCCTACAAGTATCCGCGCGCCATCGAATACCTTGCGGAACTGCCAATGACGATCACCGGCAAGATTCGACGGCGAGAATTGCGTGATCGCGAGCTTGCGCGGACGTCAACAAAGAAATAGTCGCGGCCGCTGCGGCGTTGCCAATTACTCGTTGGCGATGTCGAGAGGCGTGGCGCGACACAATCCCCTGACCGACAGCCGGCGGACGGAGCATTTTGGTCGCGGACTAATTTCGAGTTTCACATGTTCGGCTGGTTTTGTTTCTTCAAATCAAGCTCGAAACGAAACACGAAGCTGTCACCACGATATGAAACTTCGAGCCAGTTGACGGCTTTTCCCTTCAGATCATACAGCACCGCGTTCATGACCGTAACCGCCGCGAATGCGTCGATCTCGAGCATGTGCGCGACGTCGATTCCGGCCACCCGTGCCTTCAGATCGATGGTCACGTTTCGGAACGAAAGACCGAGCTGTTCCCGTAGCAGGCGAAACATCGGATAGCGTTTGATCATCGGTCGCGTAATGCGATCGGCGAAATCAGGCAGCAAGTAGATCGTGGCATAGCTCCATGGCACGCCGTCACGTTTCACAATCCGCCGGATTTGCAGAAGCTCCGGATGATCCGGAAATACATGCCGCAAGTGATCGGGCCGGCCGACGACCTGCTTGTCGAGCACAAGGGTGCCGCCGCTGAATTCGTCCGAGAACATCAGTGACAAAGCATCGGAATGCTGAGGCTGGACCAGCGCCGGCCGATCGTTCCGCACAAAAGTGCCGCGCCCGCGATGCCGCGTGATCAAGCCCGCGGATGAAAGATCCCGCAGTGCGTGCTGCACCGTGATGACGCTGACCCCGAACTCCTTGGCGAGCTTCAGTTCGGTCGGCAGCCTCGCTCCCGCCTCGTATTCGCCTCGCGCAATCCGCTCGCGCAGCATCTGGGCGAGCTGGAAGTTGAGCGGCAACTTGTCGGAGAACATTTGCATCGTCGTTACAATTCCGCGATTTGGACCCTGCCGAATACGCTCTTTACATATATGTTTATATGTAATACAGAAGCGTCAAAGAGCAAGCCGCTTTTAGGGAGAGGACCGTGATGAGCACGCTGATAACGCGCCGTTCCGCGATGATTTTGGCCGCAAACGCGGCCGTCTTCAACCTGGCCGGCAAAGCCCTCGCGCAATCGGCGGATCCCTACAGAATCGGATTCCTGATGCCGTTGACCGGCGGCGCCGGCAAACTCGGGACGATGATGCTCGAGGGATCGCAGCTCGCGGTCGACGATATCAACGCGGCCGGTGGCGTGGCGGGACGAAAGATCGATCTGCTTCAGGAAGATAGCCAGGCGCTCGCGCGCAACGGTATTGACGGATTCCGCAAGCTGGTCGACGTCGATCGGGTACCGATCATCATCACCGGTTGGACCTCGGTCTCGGTCGCGATCGCTCCGCTTGCGACCCAATCGAAAACCTACCTGCTTTCGGGCAGCACGGCGTCTCCCGCGGTCCGCAGCGTCTCGCCCTATTTCCAGTCGACCTGGATGTATGACGACGAATCCGTTCGTGTCGTTCTTCCTTATGCGCGTAACGAACTGAAGATTGGGAAGTTGGGGATCGTGACCGTGATCAGCGATCTCGGCGCGGGCCTCAGTGCATCCATCAAGAGCGCCTGGGAAAAACTCGGCGGCACCGGCGTTGTCGAAGAGGCGCATCAGGCGCAGGAGACCAACTTCCGCGCGATGTTGCTCAAGATGATGACGGCCAACCCGGATGCGATTTACATCACAAGCTCGGTGGGCAAGCAGTCCGCCCAGATTGTCAGGCAGGCGCGCGAACTCGGCTATGCCGGCTATTTCCTCTCCTTTGGCGCGTTCGAGGATCCGGAAGTCCTGGCGCTCGGACCGAAGGCCGAAAAATGCGTGTACACGGCGCCCGGGTTCGATGCGGGTTCGGCCGACCCGCGGACGAAGACGTTCGTCGATCGCTTTACTGCGCGCTTCGGCAAGACACCGAACGTGCACCAGGCAAACCACTACGACTTGATCCAGATCTTCAAGGTCGTCGCCGAACCGTTCGGAAAGGCAGGAAAAGCCATGACCGGTGAGGCATTCAAGGAAGCCTTCATGGCCCAATTGCCGGAATATGTCGGGGCGGGCGGACGCTACCGCTTCAATTTCTCGGACGGGAGCGTCATCCGGTCGACGGTCGTCAAGACAGTCCGAGACGGCGCCTTCGTCAAGCTCGCCGATCTCTCCTGACACCCGGCGCCTGATTTCGTGACCAGTACTTCGCTACTTCTGAATCTCGTCATCGACGGCTTCGTGCAGGGTTGCACCTACGCGATGCTGGCGGCGGGGTTCTCGCTGCTCTGGTGGGTTTCCGGAATCGTGCACCTTGCCCATGGCGGCGTCATGCTGGCAGGGGGATTCGGGCTGTATGTTGTGCTCTCCGCCTTTGGCGTCCCCATCATTCCCGCCATCGCGATCGGCGCTGCATGCAGCGTCGTCGCCGGGCTTGCGATCGATACCATCGTCTATCAGCCGCTGCTGCGCCGGCGCACGGACGAGATGGGGCTTTTAACGGCGTCGCTCGGCGCGCTGATCGTGCTGGAATATGTGCTGACGATCGCCTTCGGTCCTGAGGGTGCGACGCTTGATCCGGAAGGGTTGCGGTCGCCGGTGTTTCCAGGCTTCCTGCCGGTCCTGGATCGCTTTTCAGCACTGATCCTGCTCACCACAGGGATCATCTTCGGTGCACTCCATCTGGTGATGACCCACACCGGAACCGGGCGAAGCCTGCGCGCCGTGGCCGATAACCCCGATCTTGCCCGGGTGATCGGCGTCGATACCCCGTCCGTCTATCGGCAAGTCGCAGCACTTGCCGCCGTTCTGTCGCTCCCGGCAGCCGCGTTCCTGCTGTTCAACACGGGTCTCGCGCCAAACGAAGCCCTGCACATCGTTCTGGTTTCAGCTGTTGTCGCCATTATCGGAGGCCGCGGCAGCATGCTCGGCGCTCTGGTCGCCGGTCTTGCGATCGGCGTGGCCGAAAGCGCAACCACTTGGCAGTTGGCCACGGGCTGGCGTCAGCTTGTGACCTTCGCATTTCTCTACTTTCTCTTGCTGGTTCGTCCGCAAGGTCTGTTCGGAAAACTGGCGTGAGGGGCGGGATCATGGCATGACATATCTTGTTCACCTCCTGACGATTGCCAATATCTACGTCCTGCTCGCGGTCTCTCTCGACCTGCTGGTCGGCCTGACTGGACTGATGTCGCTGGCACACGCGATGTTCTTCGGCATCGGCGCTTACGCGACCGCGATCATGACGCGGCACGGTTTCGCGCCATTGAGCGCAATGGCGATCGGATTTGCGCTGGCAGCAATAGCGAGTGTTCTGATCGCTCTGCCATCGATCCGCATCCGCGGGATCTATCTCCTGATCGTCACCATCGCCGTGCAGACGGTGTTTACGGTGGCTCTCCTGAACCTGAGCGATGTAACGGGCGGTCCGGGCGGGATCGCCAACATCGTGCCGCTCAGCGTCTTCGGTTTTTCGTTGCGGGGTGTGGGGTTTCTGCTTGCTGCGACGTTCGTAAGCGTGACGATCGCACTGATTTGTTGGCAGCTGTCCCGCTCCCCGTTCGGCCGGCTGCTTCAGGCCGTCCGCGATGATGAGACGGGCTGCCTGATGCTGGGCAAGAACGTAAGTTGGGCGAAGATAAGTGTCCTTGCCTTCTCGGGTGGGATCGCGGCCATCGCCGGCAGTCTTTATGCTCATTACGCATCTTACGTCGATCCGCGCGGCTTCGACATTGTGGTGTCGATCAGCGTCCTGTTGATGGTGATGCTTGGCGGTAGCGGGACCATCTACGGCCCGGTGCTCGGCGCCGCGATTCTGACGTTCCTTCCGGAACTGCTGCGGTTTATGCCGGCGCCCCCTGGCGCGGCGGGAGCATCCCGGCAGATCATCTACGGCCTGCTGCTGGTCGTCCTGGTCTTTTTCAGACCGCAGGGGCTCCTAGGCAGAAAAGTGCGTCAATCCCATGCAGGCTGATGCGAACACCAACACGTGCGGCGCTCCGATCCTGCATGTTCAGGATTTGCACAAGAGCTTTCAGGGCAATCGTGTGCTGCGCGGTCTTTCGTTCGAACTGTACCGTTCGCGCGCAACCGCGCTGATCGGGTCGAACGGTGCCGGCAAGTCGACTTTTCTCAACCTCCTATCGGGGTTGCTAAAGGCCGATCGCGGCTCCATTCATCTCGGCGGACGCGACATTACCCATTTCTCCAGTCACATGCGCTCACGCGCCGGACTGGCCCGAACGTTTCAGCATCCGCGCACGTTTCGCTCTCTGACGGTGCTCGAGGCGGTGCTGCTCGCCCAGACACCGCTGCGCGAGGAGGGCTTGGTCCGGAATTTACTGCGGACGTTTTCCAACGCTGCTCCGTATCCTCCCGCTGCCGTCGCGCGCGCCCGGGACTGCCTCGATCAATGCCAACTGATACCGCGTGCGGATGTCCCCGCCGCCGAGTTGACCTATGGCGAGCGGAAGCTGCTGATGATGGCACAGACCCTTGCGTTCGGGGGCGAACTGCTTTGCTTCGATGAGATCTGCGCGGGACTCGAGCCCGGGCTGGTGGAACGCATCAGCCAGATTGTCGCGGGTCTCGTCCGAGGCGGAAAGACCGTCCTTTTCATCGAACACAATCTCCAGCTCGTT
>JBOHIT010000331.1:0-4204 GCA_050726155.1 Bradyrhizobium sp. | reverse complement strand
GCTTTCACTTCATCTCGCTGCTCGCCGTCGTCGTGTTCATGGTGATCGGCTATTCGCCGTCGCTGTCGGTATTCTACGCTATCGTCGTCACCTTTGCGCTGAGCTTCCTGCGCAAGGAAACCGCACTCTGGCCGAGCAAACTGGTGAAAGCGCTGGCCGACGGCTCGATCGGCGCGCTGAATGCCGCCACCACCTGCGCCTGCGCCGGCATCGTCGTCGGCATCGTGACCTTGACCGGCCTCGGCCTCAAATTCTCGTCGATCGTGATCAGCTATGCCGGCGGCAGCCTGTTGCTGACCGCGATCTACACCTCGCTGATCGTGTGGATCATCGGCCTCGCGGTCCCGGTGACCGCCTCCTACATCATCTGCGCGGTGATCGCCGCGCCCGCGCTGATCAAGCTCGGCGTGCCCGATTACGCCGCGCACATGTTCATCTTCTACTATGCCGTGCTGTCGGAGGTGTCGCCGCCGACCGCGCTGTCGCCGTTCGCCGCGGCCGCCATTACCGGCGGCGATCCCTACAAGACCACGCTGCAATCCTGGAAATACACGCTGCCGGCCTTCCTGGTGCCGTTCGTGTTCGTGCTCGATCCGCAGGGCGTCGGCCTGCTGCTGTCGATCCCCAAGGGCGGCTCGTGGGTCGACATTCTCGAAATCACGATCAAGACCACGCTGGGGCTGCTGGCGCTGGCCTCGGTGGCCCAGAACTGGGCGCTGCGACAAAATACGCCGGTCGAGAGCGGCCTGCTTCTGCTATCCGGGTTGCTGCTGGTGTTCCCGAGTTTGATCGAGGCAATCGTCGAATGGATCATCGGGCGCGATATCAGCTACACCTACGTGCCCGGGTTGATCATCGGCCTCGGTGTGTTGCTGTGGCAGTCGAGAACGCGGGCGCCGAAACGCCCGGCGCTTACAACTTAAGTTCAAGGGAGTGATCGAAATGACAATAATGAAGAAGACCGCGGCGGTGCTGGCTGTGACTGTCGCGGCCGGGCTCGCTTTCGCCGGCATCGTTCATGCGCAGCAGAAGACCATGTCGATCGGCACCGGCGGAACCGGCGGCGTCTATTATCCGCTCGGCGGTGCCGTCGCCAACGTGCTGTCGAAGAGCCTCCCCAATTTGCAGGCCACGGCCGAAGTCACCGGCGGCTCGATCGATAATCTCAAGCTGATCGGCACCGGGCAGAGCGAGATGGGCTTCACCATGGCCGACGCCGCGCTCGATGCGCTGCAGGGCCAGGACAAGTTCAAGAGCGGCAAGCTGCCGCTGCAGGCGCTGCTCGTGGTCTATCCGAACCGCATGCATGTGGTGACGGTCGAAGGCACCGGCATCGAGACCATGGCGGATCTGAAGGGCAAGCGCGTCTCGACGGGGTCGCCGGGCGGCGCCACCGAAGTGATGGCGTTCCGCGTCATCGAGGCCGCCGGCCTCGACAAGGACAAGGACATGAAGCGCGAGCGGCTCGGCGTTGCCGAATCCGTCAATGCCATCAAGGACCGCAAGATCGACGCGTTCTTCTGGGTCGGCGGCATTCCGACCGCGGCGGTGACCGACCTCGCGGCAACGCCGGGCATGAAGATGAAGCTGATCGACCACGGCAATCTGGTCGAGAAGATGAACGCCAAATACGGCAAGCTCTACACGTCCGCCAAGATCAAGGGCGGCTCCTATCCGGGCACCGACAAGGACAACGCCATCGCCGAGGTCTGGAACCTGATCGTGACCGGCGACAAGATGAGCAACGACGACGCCTATGCGATCGTCAAGACGCTGGTGGAGAAGAAGGCCGACATCGTCGCCGTGCACAAGGAAGCCGAGAGCTTCTCGCTCGACAACCAGGTGCAGGATCGCTCGCCGATCCCGTTCCATCCCGGCGCGCTGAAATACTTCAAGGAAAAAGGCGTCGGCGGCTAACGCAGCCACTCATCGTCATTTCAACGTGACCGCGGTCCGCCAAGGACCGCGGTCTTTTCTTTGGCCGAATGGAACCCTGGAACCGCAGCGCCGTTGCCTGAGCGAGCAAATCGCGAGAGCACTTTGGCGCCCGCCAACACATTTGAAAAGACAGCTGACTTCGAGCGTCCGCTGGATGCGCTGAATTTCTTTCTCGCCGACGTGCGGGATGGCCTCGGCCCTTACCTTGCGATTTATCTCCTGACCGAACAGAAATGGGACGAGGCCTCGATCGGCGTCGTGATGTCGGTAGCCGCGCTCGCCGGCATTGTCGCCCAGACGCCCGCCGGCGCGCTGATCGACCGCAGCACGGCCAAACGTGCGCTGATGGTCGCGGCCGCGATCCTCGTGACGCTCGCGTGCCTCGCGCTGCCGCTGATCCAGCGCTTTGAACTGGTGGCGGCAACGCAGGCGGTCGCGGCTACCGCGGGCGCCATCTTCGCGCCGGCAATCGCCGCCGTGACGCTTGGCATCGTCGGGCCGAAAGCATTTGCGCGCCGGACCGGGCGCAACGAAGCCTTCAATCATGCCGGCAACGCCGTCGCCGCTGGTATCGCCGGTATCACGGCCTATTCGTTCGGACCCGTCGTGGTGTTCTGGCTGCTGGCCGCGATGGCGATGGCCAGCATCCTGGCCACGCTGTCCATTCCGGCAGGCGCGATCGACGACCACGTCGCGCGCGGCCTTGACGATCTCACGGTACGAGGCGACGGCGCACACGACAAGCCGTCGGGACTCGGCGTGTTGCTGACCTGTAGGCCGCTCCTGATCTTCGCGCTGGCGACGGTGGCATTCCACTTTTCGAACGCGGCGATGTTGCCGCTGGTCGGGCAGAAGCTGGCGCTGGTCAACCGCGAACTCGGCACCACGCTGATGTCCGTCTGCATCGTCGCGGCGCAAATCGTCATGGTGCCGGTGGCATTGCTGGTCGGGCACAGGGCGGACACATGGGGACGCAAGCCGATTTTCGCCGCCGCGCTGGCCGTACTTGCAATCCGCGGCGCGCTTTATCCCATCTCCGACAATCCCTATTGGCTGGTATCGGTACAGTTGCTCGATGGCGTTGGCGCCGGGATCTTCGGCGCGCTGTTTCCGCTTGTTGTCGCCGACCTGACGCGCGGCACCGGGCATTTCAATGTCAGCCAGGGGGCGATTGCGACCGCTGCAGGGCTTGGCGGCGCGTTCAGCACCGCCTCTGCCGGTATCATCATCGTCAAGGCCGGATATAGCGCGGCGTTCCTGTTTCTCGCTGGAGTGGCCGGTGTCGGCCTGATCGGTTTCTGCACCATGATGCCGGAGACATTGAGGCATGACGCCAGTGAGGGTGGCCGTCGCGCCGATTAGCGCATACGGTCCGCCGAAATTTGGGGAAACCGATATGACTTCGAAGTTGATCAATTTGCTCAACCGTCGCGCTGTGCTCGCGGGTGCTGCAGCCCTTGGTGGACTATCGCTGCTGCCGCGCCGGGCGCGCGCCGACCAATGGCCGACACGTCCGGTCAAGCTGGTCGTGCCCTTTGCCGCCGGCGGCACTACCGACATCCTGGCCCGCGTGGTCGCAGCCAAGGTCTCGGAGGAATTCGGCCAGCAGTTCATCGTCGAGAACAAGACAGGCGCCGGCGGCAACATCGCGGCTGAATTCGTCGCGAAGGCCGAGCCCGACGGTTACACGTTTGTGGTGGGCACGCCCGGCACGCACGCCATCAACCAGTTCGTGTTCAAGAACATGAACTACGACCAGGCCAAGGATATCGCGCCGGTCATCATCATCGCCCGGGTGCCCAATCTCTGTTCGGTCACCAATTCGCTGCCGGTGAAATCGGTCGCCGAGTTGATCGCCTATGCCAAATCGAAGCCCGGCGAATTGTTCTACGGCACGCCGGGGCTCGGCAGCACCGCGCATGTCTCGACCGAATTGTTCAAGTCGATGACCGGCGTCGAGATGACCCATGTGCCCTACAAGGGCAGCGCGCCGGCGCTCACCGACCTGATCGCCGGCCGCGTGCAATTGATGATCGACAATCTGCCGGCGGCGCAGCCGTTCGCCGATTCCAACTCGATCCGTCCGCTCGCGGTGTCCTCCGCCAAACGCTGGCCGGGCCTGCCCGAACTGCCGACCATCGCGGAAGCCGGCGTGCCCGGCTACGAGGCCGCGTCCTGGTTCACCATCGGCGCGCCGGCCAAGACGTCGAAGGAAATCATCGACAAACTCAACGCCAGCGTCGACAAATTCCTCAAGACCGAGGAC
>JBOHIT010000330.1:0-5976 GCA_050726155.1 Bradyrhizobium sp. | reverse complement strand
GCTTCGGCGAGTTCTCCATCGCGACCAGCACTTCATGCAGGCCAGGCGGCTTCGGCGGCTTGCCGAATTCAGTGATGTCGGCGCCGGCAATGAAGGTGCGGCCGCCGCAGGTCAGCACGATCGCCTTTACTTCAGCGTCTGCGATCGCGGTCTTCATGCATTCGAAGATGCCGCCGCGCACGGCGGCGCTGAGCGCATTCACCGGCGGGCTGTTGACCGTGACGATGGCGATGGCGTCATGACGTTCGAGGGTTACGACTTCGTTCACGGTACTCTCCCTTGTCCTTGTTCTCGGATAGCCAACTTGTGTTGAGTGGCTACGCCGTTTTGTTGATTTCGCACTGCGAAATTAAATTCCACATCTTGACAGGGAGGGTTATTTTGAAGCACGTCCCTTGTCAACGAGCTCGACACAGAAGCAGGCAATGAAACGTCCAGGGAAGAAAGCGGCGACCGATCGCAGCTTCGTCGTCGCGCTCTCTCGCGGACTTGATGTGTTGCGCGCATTCCATCCCAACGACGGGCTTTTAGGCAATCAAGAGATCGCCGCCCGTACTAATTTGCCGAAGCCAACCATTTCCCGGCTGACTTACACCTTGACCAAGCTGGGTTATCTTACACCCGTTCCGCGGTTCGAAAAGTATCAGCTGGCGCCATCAGCCATGGCCCTGGGGTATGCCGCGCTGGCCAACCTCGGTGTTCGGCATTTGTCCGAACCCTACCGTGAAGCGCTGATGCGCGAGACCGGCGGCGCGGTCGCGGTCGGCGGGCGCGACCGTCACAGCATGATCTATTTCGGCCAGAGCCGTACCGGGTTGCTCGGTGTGCAGCTCGACGTCGGTTCGCGGGTACCGATCGCGACCACCGCGATGGGGCGTGCCTATATCTGGGCGCTGCCCGACGACGAGCGTGCCGCCCTGTTGCGCGAGTTGCGCGAGCATTACGGCAGCCGCTGGGCCCGGATGCGTGACGGTATCGAACGCGCCGGCGAAATGGTGGCACGCCAGGGATTCACGATCTCCGCGGGCGAATGGCAGGACGATGTGCACGCGGTGGGCGTGGCGCTGAAGCTCAACGATGGAACCGGACCGTATGCCTTCAATTGTGGCGCGCCGGCGTTCCGTTTTACGGAAGATCGTCTGATCAACGATATTGGACCTCGCCTTGTGACGATGGTAAGGAACATCGAGGCGGCGCTGGGCGGCGCAGCCCCGCAATCCAAAAAAGAAGAAAACAAGAAGTTGAAAGCAGGAGGGAAAGTTGCACGTGTGGTCGAGGGGATCAGATAGCCATCATCATGGCCGGCGCAGGTTTTCGCGCGGTCATTCCCGCTCCATGAGTCATGTGAGCGAGACGCGATGATTCAGGCACAACTCGCGCAGGGCAATGCTCCCCTGCTCGCGGTTCGCGACATCAGCGTCGTGTTCGGCGGCATCATCGCGCTCAATGGCGTGTCCTTTGACATGCACAAGGGCGCCATCCTCGGCCTGATCGGACCGAACGGCGCCGGCAAGACCACGCTCTTCAATTGCCTGTCCCGTCTTTATCAGCCGAGCTCCGGCGATATCCTGATGGAAGGCCAAAGCATCCTGACGCGCCCGCCGCACCGGATCGCCGAGATCGGTATCGGCCGCACTTTCCAGAACGTGGCGCTGTTTCCCAATCTCTCGGTGCTCGACAATGTTCGCGTCGGCACCCACGCGCGCACCTCGAGCGACATCATCTCGGACTCGCTGAAGCTCGCCTGGGTTCGCCGCGGCGAGGCTGACGTCAACAAGAAGGTCCATGAGATCCTCGACTATCTCGACCTTGAAAGCGTCGCGCATACCATCGTGTCCGGCCTGCCCTTCGGCACCCAGAAGCGCGTCGAACTGGCGCGCGCGCTGGCCGCCGATCCGAAGATCCTGCTGCTCGACGAGCCCGCCGGCGGTCTCAACCACGAAGAAGTTCATGTGCTCGGCGATCTGATCCGCCGTATCCGCGACGAACGCCACATGACGGTGCTGCTGGTCGAACATCACATGGGTCTCGTGATGTCGATCGCCGACCACGTCGTCGCGCTCAACTTCGGCCGCAAGCTCGCCGAGGGAACACCGGCCCAGGTTCAGGCCGACCCGGATGTCATCAAAGCCTATCTGGGGAGCAAGGACCAATGACCGCGATGCTCAACGTCAAGGATTTACGGGCCTATTACGGCCAGGTCCAGGCGCTTCATGGCCTTTCCTTCGCACTCAACGAAGGCAGCCTGACCACGCTGCTGGGCGCCAACGGCGCCGGCAAGACCACCACCTTGCGCGCGATCTGCAACATGGTGCGTTCGACCGGCGCGATCGAATTCGAGGGCAAGCCGCTCTCCGGCAAATCGACCGAGAACGTCGTCCGTCTCGGGATCGCGCATGTGCCGCAGGGCCGCGGCACCTTCACGACAATGACGGTGGAAGAGAATTTGCAGCTCGGCGCCATCACCCGCGCCGACAAGAAGAACATCGTTGCAGACATCGAGCGCATGTACGACCACTTCCCGGTCCTGAAGCAGCGCTACACCCAGCAGGCCGGCACGCTCTCGGGCGGCGAACAGCAGATGCTGGCGGTCGCCCGCGCGCTGATGCTGCGTCCGCGGCTGATGCTGCTGGACGAGCCGTCGTTCGGCCTGGCGCCCCTGATCGTGCGCGATCTGTTCAAGATCCTCGGCAAGATCAACCGCGAGGACAAGGTCACCATCCTGGTCGTGGAGCAGAACGCGCAGCTGGCGCTGGAACTCGCCGACCAGGCCTATGTGATCGAAACCGGACGGATCGTGATGTCAGGCAACGCCAGGGACATCGCGAACAACGAAGACGTCCGTAAATCCTATCTCGGTTATTGAGGAGCCGGCCATGGAGCTGTTTACCAACCAAGTCCTGGCCGGCATCGCCACAGGCGCGATCTATGCCTGTATGGCGCTCGCGGTCGTGATGATCTACCAGGCGATCGACCATCTGAATTTCGCCCAGGGCGAAATGGCGATGTTCTCCACCTTCATATCCTGGCAGATGATGCAGTGGGGCGTACCGTATTGGGGCGCCTTCATCCTGACGCTGGCGCTTTCCTTCGTCGGCGGCATCGCCATCGAGCGGCTGCTGTTCAAGCCGCTGGCGAAAGCTCCGGTCCTGACCAACGTCGCCGGCTTCATCGCGTTGTTTGCCATCGTCAACTCGGTCGCCGGCCTGATCTGGGACTTCACCATCAAGCAGTATCCGACACCGTTCGGATCCTCGCCCTTCCTCGGCAGCCAGCTGATCTCGACCCACCAGGCCGGCATGATCGGCGTTACCATCCTGCTGCTGGTGCTGCTGTTCATCTTCTTCCAGTACACGCGGATGGGTCTGGCGATGCGGGCGGCCGCTTCAGTGCCCGAATCGGCCCGCCTCGTCGGCATCAACACCTCCTGGATGATCGCACTCGGCTGGGGCATGGCGTCTGCCATCGGTTCCATCGCCGGCATGCTGATCGCTCCGGTGGTCTTCCTCGAGCCGAACATGATGGGCGGCGTGCTGATCTACGGATTTGCCGCAGCCGTGCTCGGCGGCCTGACCTCGCCGCTCGGCGCCGTGATCGGCGGCTTCCTGGTCGGCGTGTTCGAAAATCTCGCCGGAACCTACATTCCCGGCGTCGGTAACGAGTTGAAACTGCCGATCGCGCTTGCGCTGATCATCACCGTATTGGTCGTCAAACCCGCCGGTCTGTTTGGCCGGCCCATCGTGAAGCGAGTTTGATCATGAGCGCTGCTGAAGACGTCGTAACCGAAGCCCCGGCCGTCGAAGCCGTTCCCAAGCGCGCCATGACGCTTGGCCTCGGCACCTCGCTGGTGATGCTCGCCGCACTGCTGCTGGTGCCGCTGTTCGTCAAGAACTTCATCATCTTCCAGTTGACGATGCTGCTGATCTACGGGCTGGCGGTGCTCGCGCTGAACATCCTGACCGGCGGCAGCGGCCAGTTCTCGCTCGGCCAGAGCGCGTTCTACGCGGTCGGCGCCTATACGTCGGCGATCCTGATGGAACACGCCAACATCAACTACGCGCTGACCTTGCCGATCGCAGGCATCGTCTGCTTTGGCTTCGGATACCTGTTCGGCAAGCCGGCGCTGCGCCTCTCCGGGGTATATCTCGCGCTCGCGACCTTCGCGCTTGCCACCGCGATGCCGCAACTGCTGAAACTCGGCTTCTTCGAGCACTGGACCGGCGGCGTGCAAGGTCTCGTCGTCACCAAGCCCGATGCGCCGTTCGGCCTGCCGATGTCGCAGGACATGTGGCTTTATTACTTCACGCTGGCGATCAGCATCGGCATCTATATCGCCTCGATAAACCTCTTGAGGTCACGCTCTGGGCGCGCCTTCATGGCGATCCGCGACAACGAGATCGCCGCTTCGGCGATGGGCGTCGACGTCGCGCTGTACAAGACGCTGGCGTTCGGCGTCTCGGCCGGCATCACCGGCGTTGCCGGTGGCCTCGGCGCGATTGCCGTGCAGTTCGTCGCCCCCGACGGCTACACCATCGTGCTCGCGATCTCGCTGTTCCTCGGCATGGTGGTCGGCGGCGTCGGCTGGCTGCCGGGATCGCTCGTCGGCTCCGCCTTCATCATCTTCGTGCCCAACATCGCCGAGAGCATTTCGAAAGGCCTCTCCGGCGCCGTGTTCGGCGTGTTGCTGTTCCTTGTCATCTTCCTGGTGCCGCACGGCGCAAGGCAGGTCGCAATGGTTGCCCAGCATCTGCTCGGCAAACTGATGAAGAAAAACTAACCCCTTAAACTCGACCCAGGAGCAATGATGATTTCGACAACAAAAAGCGCCGCATTCTCGACGGCGCTGATCGCCACCCTTGCCGTCAGCGGCAGCGCCTTCGCCCAGAAGAAATACGACACCGGCGCGTCCGACACCGAGATCAAGATCGGCAACATCATGCCCTACAGCGGACCGGCGTCCGCCTACGGTGTGATCGGCAAGACCGAAGAGGCTTATTTCAAGAAGATCAACGCGGAAGGCGGCATCAAGGGCCGCAAGATCAATTTCGTCACCTATGACGACGGCTACAGCCCACCGAAGGCGGTCGAGCAGGCCCGCAAGCTGGTCGAGAGCGACGAGGTGCTGGTGGTGTTCAATCCGCTCGGCACGCCGTCCAACACCGCGATGCAGAAATATCTCAACGCCAAGAAGGTGCCGCAGCTGTTCGTCGCCACCGGCGCCACCAAGTGGAACGAACCGAAAGATTTTCCCTGGACCATGGGCTGGCAGCCCAGCTACCAGAGCGAAGCGCGCATCTATGCCAAGTTCCTGCTGAAGGAAAAGCCGAATGGCAAGATCGCCATCATGTATCAGAACGACGACTTCGGTAAGGATTACCTCAAGGGCCTGAAGGACGGGCTCGGCGCCAAGGCGTCGATGATCGTCGCCGAGGAAAGCTATGAGACCTCGGAGCCGACGATCGACAACCACATCGTCAAGCTGAAGGCCACCGGCGCCGACGTTTTCATCAACATCACCACGCCGAAATTCGCGGCGCAGGCGATCAAGAAGATCGCCGAAGTCGACTGGAAGCCGATGCACATCGTCTCCAACGTCTCGGCCTCGGTCGGCAGTGTGATCAAGCCGGCAGGGTTCGAGAATGCGCAGGGCATTCTCTCGGCCGCCTACGCCAAGGACGGCGCCGACACGCAGTGGGACAACGATCCCGGCATGAAGAAGTTCTACGAATTCCTGGCCAAGTATTATCCCGAAGCCAACAAGCTCGATGGCTCCGTGGTCTACGGTTACGGCGCCGCGCAGACCATGGTGAAGGTGCTGGAGATGTGCGGTGACGACCTCACCCGCGCCAACGTGATGAAGCAGGCGGCGAGCCTGAAGGACTTCACGCCGGACACCCTGCTGCCCGGCGTCAAGATCAACACCTCGGCCACCGACTTCGCCCCGATCGAACAGCTTCAGATGCAGCGGTTCAAGGG
>JBOHIT010000329.1:0-11166 GCA_050726155.1 Bradyrhizobium sp. | reverse complement strand
GAGCTCGGCCATCACCTGCGCGGCGCGCGGATCGTCGGTGCCGACCACGATGCGGTCGGGGTGCTTGAAGTCCCGGATTGCCGCGCCCTCGCGCAGGAACTCCGGATTGGACACCACCGACACCTCGGCGTCCGGCCGGGTCTCGCGAATGATGCGCTCGACTTCGTCGCCGGTGCCGACCGGCACGGTCGATTTGGTGACGACCACCGTGAAGCCGGAAAGTGCCGCGGCGATCTCGCGCGCGGCGCTGTAGACATAGCTGAGGTCGGCGTGGCCGTCTCCGCGACGCGACGGCGTGCCAACCGCGATAAATACGGCATCGGCCTCGGCAACCGGTCCGGCCAGATCGGTAGTAAAGGTCAACCGGCCGGCCTTCACGTTGGCGGCCACCAGCACATGGAGGCCGGGCTCGAAAATCGGAATCCCGCCGCTGCGCAGGCTTGCGATCTTGTCAGCATCCTTGTCCACACAGGTGACATGGTGACCGAAATCCGCAAAGCAGGCGCCGGAGACCAGCCCCACATAGCCCGTGCCGATCATGGCAATTCGCATGACTTCAAACCTTCAATTGGGTATCTGAGCACTTCACGGCGTGCATCGAGATCTAGCAGCACAAATTGCTGCTGTCGCCGAATTCGCCCGTTAAGCTAAATGAAGCAGCTGGGATAGCGATACTTCGTCCGGGGCGGCGCGCTCTACGCGAGCACCGCAATCTTTCGCATCAGCGCCCGCGGTATTCTTCGAAGGGTGTGCTGAACCCGGTAATTAGCCGTTGAACGCACGACATCGAAACGGTTTTCCACTTCGCCGCCGAACGCGACCATGAACCGGTACCTGGCATTATTTGCGATGCCGCCGTCAAAATCGAAACAACGCCCAAGCGAGTGAGCGAGTTCGATTCCACTCCAGACCAACAGGCTGACAGCGCCGGGATGCGCCAGGTTCTTGTCGCGGGTCGAAAGGAAGTAATGAACGTATTTGTCATCCCAAACAAAAAACACCTGCGCGTGAGCAACGCCGGCTTGATCTACCGCCGCGACGATCTTGCCTTGCTGCCGCGCGCTCGCGGCCGCAAACGCCGGCGCCAACAACGAAAGATCGAAATAGGATTCGGCGCCTTCGAGATTTGCCGCGTAGAATTCCGTGAACTGATTGACGTCACGAATCTCCTCTATCGTCAGGCTCTCCCGGGCACGGCGGATAACATTCTTGGTCTTGTCACGCAGGCCCGCCCACAAGGCGTCGGTGGTCTGGCTCTTGCAATCCAGCAAAAACGTCGGATGCACCTTGACGTCGTAGCCCGCGGTCAGAAACGGCGCGACGTCGCCAAAACCGGCGTCCAGAGTCATCTCGACATGGTCGTGCCCGGCAATCTGCGTGAGCAGATCCGTAATGATCGAATGCGTCGTTCGGATTCGCGTCTCGGTCTTACCCAACTGAGGCATCACGATAGGCCCGAGGAATCGCGTAATCTGCGGCATCTCGCAGACCTTCGCGTTGCCTTCGCTACGCTCGACAAACCTCAGCGATCCGGCCACACGGCCGCCGCGATGACACGTCACCTCGCGCCAGCGTCCGGGCGCCAGGGCATCCAGCCACCAATCTTCATGAAAAATGGATTTCCGCATCAGGTCGCCGGCCACAGCGGTTGACGAACATGTAGCGATTGAGCCCTCGCGCATCCGCGGCTGACATCCACGGCATGGCCGGCGCAGCGCGCGCGCACGCTGACCTGCAGCACGCACGAACCAAGCGCATCACCGCAGCCACCGAAGGCAGGCTTGCCGCAGATCGTCATCAGCTCTGGTCCCAACCGTTTCATTTTTTTCTTGGCGAACAATACTATTTATAGCCTGCGTTGCTTTGACTGCTCACGCGACGCATCGACGCAAGCAGCATTAGGTAGTGTGAGGCCGTCGCAACAACTCCTGTACCGCGGTAATATTAACGACTTGATGGCCAAGAAGGTCGATGCGCCATCGATACTTTCCAACTGGTTATCAACCTTGATTAAAAGTTTCCGAAACGGAAAACGGGAGCTTTCTCACCCGGCCCGGGCCGGCACGCGCGCAACCTTTGGCTTGACGTATTGTTTGAGGAGCAGAAATTTCATTTCGACCAGATGCCAGGACATTGCGGCAAAGATCAACGTTACCAAACCGCCGGTTAACGCCAGGAGATTGTGATGCCCCACGAATTGGGGAAACGCACAAACCAACGCCTGGCATATCGGGAAACCATACAGATATACGCCGTAGGAATAATCGCCCCGGCTCAGAAGGGGAATTTTCGGAATGTTCATCAAACCGACGAAAACGGTGGCATAGGTCACGAACAGCGGCGCCAGGAAAACTGCCTTTCTCAATCCAAGCAGGAACCCTCCGGCCAGGCAGCAAAGAACGAACAGCCTCCAATCGACGGGAATATGGTCACGCCAAATGAACGCGAGGACGCCGCAGAAGAAATAATAGATCACAACCTCGGTATCGTAGATATCGCTGACCGTGACCCCCAAATCATATCTGAAACTGGCGAAGATCAGACAAAGGGTTATCAGTGCGAACAGGTACGAGAAGACCTTGCGGTTGTAAAACAGCGAGGTCGCCATGACGGCCGCCGTGACCAGGTAACAATAGAATTCCGCAGGCAACGTCCACAAATTCACGTTGGTGACCGGACCGATCGGATTGAACACGAACACGCCGGGCAGTAGCATCGTGACGATCCCGACGATATTCCGAAAGTACTCGAAGAACTGCGGGTGCGAGAAATATGCCGCCAGCGTCAATGTCGTAAACATCGGACCCAGCACAAGCGCCGACAGCGTCACTTCCATGGCGAGTGCCGGAAAAATTCGGAGGATGCGAAAGGCGAGAAAGGTCCTGACGTTGCGCAAGCGGTACGCCGACGACGTCACCAGGAATCCGCTGACTGCGAAAAACATTGGCACCAGCGCGATATGATAGGCGCGCTTGAACATGTGCGCCGGGTCCCACTCCGCATACTGGACGGCGATATCCACGCCGTCTCGCAGGGCTTGTTCGATCAGCACCCCGACTCCTGTCGATGAACCTGCGATCCATTTGGCGTGGCCGTAGAAGATTGCCGCCGCAAGCGCGATGCGCAGGAAATCGAAACCGGGACCCACGCCTCTGTGGCCAGCCAGGGAATTTTCGATCGACTTCATCACCATCTCCGCCGTCGCGCAATTCTATAGCCCCATAGCAAATGCGACAGCTATAAGCAGAGCGCGGTGGCGTCAGATGGTGGTTAAGTTAAAATTGTAACGTTAATCGCCGCAGATAATTCTGATGTCACCGCGAACGCCATCGTGCGGAGACTGCCTATTCACGGCTGCTTGAACGGTGTGCCTGCATCATAACGTGCCTTGGCCGGCAGCACGTGGAGTTTGGTCACGCCTGCCGCATCCACCCATGGCCAGGCGTAGCCGCGTCCGGCATTGAAGAACGCCGGCTTCCCGGGCAGGTATAGCGAGTCAGGCAGCGTGTGATTGGCGATGGCTGGATCCCACTTCACCGTGTTGGTGAGGTAATCGAAATTGCCGTGGCGCAGCGTCGTTGCGGCTACTTTGGCATCGGTCGGATACGGAGCCGCCGCGTCCCAGCCCAGCATCCAGATGCCCGGCTTGCCGCTCGCGAAAGTGGTTTCGTAGCTCCACCCGTCCATCTGGCCGGCGGCGCCGAGCACGTTTCCGGCAAAGGACATCCAGAAGGAAGTGGCCATCAGGCCGGCACAGCGCTTTGGGCCGTTACGGGATTCGGCGGCATCGTCGATCCTGCCGCCTGCCTGATTGTCGAATGGCGCCCGGATACCGCGCAGATGATTGCGGAAGAATGTGAGATAGACGCTGTTGCCGTGTGTGTTGTCGCTGTCGGCATTGTGGCCGTAATTGCCCTCGAACAGGACGTGATGAGATCCCACCATATGGCTGGCGTTCAGCCCGACTTCTATCCAGTAGCCCTGGGTATTGATGTAGCTCATGTCCATATAGTTATAGGCGATCACCGAGCCTGCTCCGGCGGATCGCGAGACCATGACCTTGTTGGCCCTGAGCGCAATACCGTTCTCGATCAGCACCTCCGAAGTTCCGCCCGACAGGCTGATGGCGTATCCGCCGCCGCCGGGCTGCGCCCAGGCGCCGTCGTGAACGTAGAACTCGCGGAGTTCAATGCGGAAGGAGTTGTGGATGGCGAAGCCTTCACCCTGCCACGCGGTGTTGTCGACGTTTTTGGCCCAGGATTGGGCTGCCCAGTTGAAGCGCAGGTTGCCCTGATCGCCGCCGGTCATCTTCAGGTCCTCGACGCCCGCATTCGCAACATGAGGCCGCGCGTAGCGGGATAACTGCGCGGCGTTACCGGTTCGATAGCTGATATGGACGGGCGTTGTGAAAGTGATGGTGGAGCCGGATATCGAAGCAATTTGCTTTACCTCGGCGGTCGGCCTGTCCAGCCGTGAGAACCAGGATCCAGCGGCTTGCGGCGTGGTCGGAAACGCATCTGGCGCGAAGTCGTCATATTGAACGGCAGGCTTGTGCTTCTGCCAGACCACCCGCCAGTCGGCGGCAGCCCAGATCTGTCCACGGCCTTGTGGGTCGTCGCGCCAGTCGGCGCCCGAGGCTTCGTCAAGCAGGACGATCTGACCAGGCGTGAAGCCCGCGGTGTCGGCTACCTTGATCGTGTACCCACCCTTGACCCCATCGGCGATCAGGTTGGTTGGAGCGACGGTGTCCATGGTGTCGCCGGTGGTCGAGAACATGGACGGACCGACAAGAATCAGCGGTGAAGGCTTTGCACTGACGGCAGACTGGAATGGTTTGGCGCCGTCGGTCTTGGCCAGGATGGTCTGGTCCGGCCCGGCACCGCGCAACGTAATTCCCTTGTTGATCAGCAGGTAGTTGCCGTTGTTGATCAGGAACGTGCCGGCGGTGAGTTGCACCACCTCGCCGACCGGACAGGTGTTGATCGCCGTCTGAATGCGGGCAGTATCATCCGATGTGCGGTCGCCGGGCTTCAGCGTCGCACAAATGGTGGACCGAACCGGAATGCCGCCGGAACCCATCAACCCCGGCTTCCACGTCGTAGACCGGTCCGCGGGGAGGAAGCTGCTTGGGCCGGGAGTGGAAACTGGAGATGCCACCCTACTATTGGCCGCCGCAACAACTCCCGCTCCGGAGAACGCCGAGCCCGCGACGCCAATCGTGAGGACAAGGATGTCGAGAAGAAATCGCCGCGGCGTCGCTATCGCTTTCATTCGGCTAAATTCCCTGCGCATGAATCGAATGCTCTTCCGCTCTCGCCGTCGCATGCCGGTATGGCATCACTGCGAATGTGTCCCCAGAGGATGCTCCTCTTAACATTAACGCGCGAACCGGATGCGCCTGAGGAACCAGGAACGGCGTCCGGCACGGCACCTGCTGAACACGTCTTATCGCGCCCGAGAAGCGGCCGGCTATGTCCCGAATAGGGACAGCAGCGGCCGGAAGCGGCGCACAGACCAGGCAGTGATGTCCACCGATGAAACATGAACCCAATCGCGAACTGTTCGAAAATCCGACAGCGGAGTCCCACGAGCACCTTAACGCGAGCTCGCGACGCTATTTGCTGGTGTCGCCCTGCCGGGACGAGGCGCAGTACCTTCGCCGCACGCTCGACAGCGTCGCGTTGCAGTCGGTGCCGCCGGCACTCTGGGTGATCGTGGACGACGGATCGACGGACGAAACTCCGGCGATCCTGGAAGAATATTCGAAGCGGCTGCCTTATCTGCGCGTGATACGGCGCGACGATCGCGGCGGCCGCAAGGTCGGCCCCGGCGTCATCGAGGCTTTCTATGCAGGCCTGGATAGCGTGCAACTCGAGGACTTCGATTACCTCTGCAAGCTCGACATGGATCTCGACCTTCCGGTTCGCTACTTCGAAGTCTTGATGGAGCGGATGGAAGGCAATCCGCGCATCGGGACGACATCGGGCAAGCCGTGGTTCGTCCACCCGCGAAGCGGCGCATTGGTACCGGAAGTCTGCGGCGACGAAATGTCGGTCGGCATGACCAAGTTCTACCGGATCGCCTGCTTCAAGGAAATCGGCGGTTTCGTGCGCCAGGTCATGTGGGATGGCATCGACTGCCACCGCGCGCGCATGCTCGGCTGGATTGCCGAGAGCGTCGATCTCGAACCGATCCGCTTCGTTCATCTTCGTCCGCAGGGCGCCAGCCAGAAGGGCATCTGGACCGGGCGGCTTCGCGCCGGGTTCGGCCAGTATTTCATGGGCACCTCGCCGCTCTATTATCTGGCCGTGGCCGGCTATCGCCTGACCGCGCATCCGGCGCTGATCGGCAGTGTCGCGATGCTCTGGGGCTACATGCGGAGCTGGCTCAAGGGCCTGCCGCGCTACGACGATCCCGAGTTCAGACAGTTCCTGCGTTCCTATCAGCACGCCTGCCTGCGCATGGGTAAGCGCGCCGCCACCGACCGCATCAACGCGGCGCGGGCGCAACTCTGGCATCAGAACCACGCACCCCCGGGGCAGAGTGAAGTTTCGGCGAAGCGCAGGGACCGCGCTGAACTGATGGGCCTCAAGTTCGACACCGTGACCATCGAGGCCGCGGTGGCGCATTGCCTCGCTCTCTGCCAGGCACCGCCCTCCTCCAACACGGTGATCACGGCCAATTCCTCGCACCTGTGCATGATGCGCCGCGATCCGGAACTGGCATCGGCCTGCCGGGCCGGCGACCTGATATTGGCCGACGGCATGTCGGTGGTCTGGGCGCTGCGGGCCTCAGGCCAGCCGGTACCCGAACGTGTCGCCGGTATCGACCTCATGGCACGCCTGCTGGCGGCCGCGGGCGAGCATCGCCTGCGAGTCTACTTCCTCGGCGCCAAGCGGGAAGTAGTCGCGACGCTTGTCGAGCGTTGCCGATCCCAACACCCCGGCATCGAGATCGCAGGCTTCCGTGACGGCTACTTCGGCCCCGCTGATCACCCGCGCATCATCGAGGAAATCCGGACCAGCAAAGCGCACATGCTGTTCGTCGGCATGCCCACCCCCTTCAAGGAAACGTGGGTCGAACGTCACCGCGAACGCCTGCAGGTGCCGGTCATCGTCGGTGTCGGCGGCAGCTTTGACGTGCTCGCCGGATTCATCAAGCGCGCCCCGCACTGGGTTCAGATGGCGGGCATGGAGTGGTTCTGGCGACTGATGAAGGAACCGCGCAAGCTCTGGAGGCGCTACCTCACCCTCAATAGCGAATTTAGCTGGTTTGCCGGCTTCGAGGTCGTGGCCCGCCGGCTCGGGCGCTCGCCAGTCGAACTGCGCCAGAAATAACGCGAACCAGGAGATTACGATGACGACAAAGCGCAACATTCTGCTCTTCATGGGAACGCGTCCCGAAGCGGTAAAGCTCGCCCCTGTTGTGGCAGCGCTGCACGCCTCCAGCGACTTTCGCTGTACCGTGGTGGCGACAGGCCAGCACAAGGAGATGTTCCGTCAGGTCGCCGATACCTTCGGCTTTGCGGTCGATGCCGACCTCGACGTGATGCGTCCCAACCAGACACTGGCAGGACTGACCGCCAGGCTCATCACCGGTATCGATGGCTGGCTGGAAACGGCCCAACCGGATATGGCACTGGTCCAGGGCGACACCACCACCGTATTGGCGGCGTCACTCGCCTGCTTCTACCGGCGGATTCCGATCGGCCATGTCGAAGCAGGGCTGCGCACCGGCAACATCTGGTCCCCTTTCCCCGAGGAAGCGAACCGCAAACTGGCCACGCCGCTGGCATCGCTTCACTTTGCGCCGACTGAAGCGGCCCGGGCTTCGCTGCTCCGTGAAGCCGTGCCGGAGGAAATGATTTCGGTCACCGGTAACACCGTCATCGACGCCTTGCGCATCGAAGTGGCGCGCCAGGCCGCCGACCCGGCAATACGTGCGGGCATCGACGCTGAGTTGAGCGCGCTTCTCGGCGCCGACTGGGCGCAGGTACCCACCGTGCTCATCACCGGACACCGCCGCGAAAATTTCGGCGACGGGATCGAGCAGATCTGCCGGGCGATCGGCATTCTGGCCGAGCGATTCCCGGATCATCGCTTCGTCTACCCGGTCCATCTCAACCCCAACGTCTTGACGCACGTCAACCGGTTGCTCGGCGGCCTGCCGAATGTCCGGCTGATCGCGCCGCAGGGTTATCGCAACTTCGTCGCGCTGATGGCGCGTTGCAAGCTGGTGCTGACCGACTCGGGCGGCGTTCAGGAGGAAGCGCCCTCGCTGGGCAAGCCGGTGCTGGTCATGCGCGACACCACCGAACGTCCCGAGGGCGTCACCGCCGGCACCGCGCTTTTGACCGGCCCGAATGCACCCGCCATCGTCGCGCACGCAGTGCGGCTGCTCACGGATGAAACGGCTTACCGGTTGATGGCCACCGCGCGAAATCCGTACGGAGACGGGCACGCCGCCGAACAGATCGTCGAGCGGATACGCGGCTACTTTGCCGGCGGCCCGGCGACGTCGGCGACCGCGCCAGCACTGCAGCCGGCCTTGATGGAACTCGCAAAGTAATCCATCGCCTCAATCCTGGCGGTGGACGACTCCGAGGCTTCACCGAATGGTGTTCAGCAATATACGCGGTTGCGGTGGCACCAGCGGATGAGGACATAGACTGACCAGACACGCGACCAGTAAAGCCCCGGCGCGCCGTCGAGGAAGGCCTTCCAGAGCCGCTCGACCGCCACGGGATTGAGGCCGCACGGCGCGATCGCTTGCGGATCCCGCATCGTCTGATCCATCACCTTCTTCAGGCCTTGCCGGATCCAGCGATCGAATGGCAAGACGAATCCGCTCTTGGGCCGATCGAACAGCGCCGGGTCGAGGCCCCGAAGGCCGATGCGCCGCAGCATGTCCTTTCGGCCGAGCGGCTGATAACGCATCTGATCCGGCAGACGGTCCACACTCTCGAACAGCACTTGATCCACCAGCGGCACCCGCTGCTCCAGTGAAGCCGCCATGCTGGCGACATCGTTGTCGCGCAACAGCCGTTCACCCAGAAACAATCGCTGTTCCATAACGCTTATCGCCGAGAGCGGCGTGCGATTCCGGGTTTCAGCACCAAGCCGCTGCCGCATCGACGTCGGCAGGCCATTGCCAAGCACTTCGGCAAAACCAGGAGCCAGCAGTTCACCCTGCCATCCCGGCAGGAACAGCGCACTGGCCAGTTGGTAAAGCGCCAGCAGGTCGCCGCCGTGACGGATCATTTCGGGAAGTTTGGCCCAGCGGGTCTGAGGCGGCACCTGCTGGCCGGAGCGACGCAACGGCCACGTTGCCAGCTTTGCCGCAGCCACCTGCAGATCGCGCGGCACAAAGGCGGCGCGGTTGGACCAGCGCTGCAAAACCGGCAGGTCGCGGAAGGTCGGATAACCGCCGAACAGTTCGTCGCCTCCGGTACCGGAGATCGCGACGGTAAATCCGGCGTCGCGGATAGCGCGCGACATGAAATAGGCGTTCAAGCCGTCGAAGGTCGGCTGGTCGAGGCTATCAAGTGCGGCGTCCAGATTCGCGGCGAAGTGTCCTTCAGTCAGCACCACCTCGTTGTGCTGGGTCCCGATGGCCGCAGCGATTTGTCTGGCGATCGGACCCTCGTTGAGTTCCTGCTCTTCGAAGGCAAGGGTGAACGTATGGATCGGGCTCTGCGCCGCGCGCTGCGCGAGATTGGCCATCGCCGAGGAGTCCACGCCGCCGGAGAGAAACACCGCCAGCGGCACGTCGCTGGCCAGATGAAGCCTCAGCCCCTCCTCCAGTATCCCGGCCAGTTCATTTTCCGTCATCGCCGGACCGGGCGCGCGATCCGGGATGCGCCAGAAATCCTCCTGGCGAACTTGCTTGCCCGAACCCTCGAACTCGAGAAGTTGCCCGGGCCAGAGCAGTTCGACACCTTTGACGGCGGTGCCGGGTCCGACCACAAAGCCGTTCCAGACACTGCTGGCGACCGCCTGCGGATCAAGACGCGGGGTACCCAATAATCCGGATGCCAGCAGTGCCCGAAGCTCGGAAGCGAAAGCAATCGACCAGCCCGAATCCGGATCGGACGATCGCATCACGTAAAGCGGCTTGATGCCCAAATGATCTCTGGCGAGAAGCAGACGCCGCTGCTTCTGGTCCCAGCAAGCGAAGGCGAACATGCCGCGCAGCCACTTCACGGCATCCGGTCCGTGCAGGCCGAGCGCACGCAGCATCACGGCCGTGTCGCCGCTCGACTGGAACTGCTGGCCTTCGGATTCCAGACGGCGCCGCAGGTCGAGGTAATTGTAGATCTCGCCGTTGAAGGTGATGACGTGCCCGGTCACCGGGTCCAGCATCGGCTGGATACCGGCCGGCGAGAGATCGAGGATCGCGAGCCGGCGGTGGGCCAGCAGCGCGCCCCATCCGCGATCATCCGGCGTCGACGCCCAGACCCCGGCGGCGTCCGGGCCGCGATGGACCATGGCGTCGTTCATCCGCTGCAACGCCGCGCGGTTATTCTGGTCCAGACGTCCGATTATCCCGGCAATGCCGCACATCAACTTGGTCCCATGGAAAGGTGCTTATCCCACGATTTGCCCGGTCGCGAGCGGATCGCTGCGGCGTTGCTAGACTTAACGTTAATCCAATCTGCTGCATATTTCCGCGAGCCAGGCGGATTGCTGCGCCTATAACACCGTCAAGCGAGAACGCGTGCACCCGATGAGCCCAGAGCGCCTCAATATTCTCTACGTTGCCCAGATGCCGGCGAGCCCGCCGCGCTTCGGCGCGCAGGCGCGAATCCATGGGCTGATGACCCAGCTGGCGCAACGCCACGATGTCACGGCGGTGATGCTGGTCGACGACGAATTCGACATCGATGAGTGCCGTCTCGCCATGCAGGCCTACTGCCGCGAAGTCGTGCTGCTCAGGAACCCCTACGGTGCAGACGGTCTCGCCAAGCGGTTGCTGCAATTGCGGTCGCTGGCCTCGACCAAAAGCTTCGAAAGGCTGCGGGTCGTGGTGCCCGAGATGCAGCAGGCGCTCGACAAGATTCTGCGCTCCAAACGGTTCGACATCGTCAACCTGGAATTCACCTTCCTCGGCCATTGCGACCTGCGTCAGGCACCACCCGGCGAGAAGATTCCTGTCCTGGTCGTGGAC
>JBOHIT010000328.1:0-12010 GCA_050726155.1 Bradyrhizobium sp. | reverse complement strand
AGGAATACATGTTCGCCAAGCGTTGGCGCGAACATGACGATCGCGACGCGGCACATCACCTTGTCACCAGCCATCTCCGGCTCGTCGCCAAGATCGCCATGGGCTATCGCGGCTACGGCCTGCCGATATCCGAGGTGGTCTCGGAAGGCAATGTCGGCCTGATGCAGGCGGTCAAGCGCTTCGAGCCTGAGAAGGGCTTCCGACTCGCTACCTACGCCATGTGGTGGATCAAGGCGTCGATACAAGAGTACATTCTGCGTTCGTGGTCGCTCGTGAAGATGGGCACCACCGCGAACCAGAAGAAGCTGTTCTTCAACCTGCGCAAGGCGAAGAGCAAGATTTCCGCGCTGGACGAGGGCGATCTCCGCCCCGACCAGGTGGCGATCATTGCCAAGCGCCTCGGTGTGACGAATCAGGACGTGATCGACATGAATCGCCGCCTCGGTGGCGACGCGTCGCTCAATGCGCCGATCCGTGACGACGGTGAGGCCGGCGAATGGCAGGACTGGCTGGTCGATAACTCGCCCAATCAGGAAGCCATCATGGCCGAACACGAGGAGTTCGATCATCGCCGACAGGCGTTGAACGGCGCCATCGGTGTGCTCAACCCGCGCGAACGCCGCATCTTCGAGGCGCGGCGTCTGGCGGAAGAGCCGATGACGCTGGAAGACCTTGCTGCCGAATTCGGCGTGTCGCGCGAGCGCGTGCGGCAGATCGAGGTCCGGGCTTTCGAGAAGGTGCAGTCGGCCGTCAAGGGCACGATCGCCCGGCAGGAAGCCGCAGTCCTGGAAGCCGCGCACTAATCGCGCAGGCTGAGATAACGAACGACGAAAGCCGGCGGCAACGCCGGCTTTTTGTTGTCGGCAGTAGATTCTGCAACCGTCTTGCCGCAGGACGTTTGCTGGTGTATGTGCTGCGCCCCGTGCGCGAGTGCGCGCACTTTTTGTTCAGCGCTTTTCAAGGGGGGCGACATGAAGTTGAGATCGATACGTTCTGACCGCCGCCGCCCATCGGTGATCGGCAATTGGTCATGAGCTGAACGCCGCCCTTTGCGGCAGTTCTTCCATTCAATCCATCTGCGAGGAGCGTGCGTGACGCAATACGGCGTCGCGCCCTGTCGTCATGTATTTGCGGTTCGTCACACCGCTCATCCACCCGCACAGCCGCGTGGAGAGCGGCTTCTTTCGTGCGTCCTGGTATGTCCACCAGAACAACTGTCCCGACTGGATCCGGCAGGAGCTCTCCGACCAGTTCAACTGGTTCGGACAGCATCTGCCGATTCCGGGACGTATCGCGCGGCACTTCAAGCGGCGCGATACGATCTGGGGCATCTGCTGGTTCGATCCACAAGCCCGCGAGGCAGTCAGCCGCGCGCGCTATTGCGCTTGGCTGCTCGAGGAAGGTGGCCTGCCGGTGCGGGCAATCACCGTGCCCGGCCAGCGCGAGGTGATTTGGCGAGATGCGCACCAGATCGTCACCAAGCCGTCGGCCGACCTGCCCAGGGCATTTTCCTGAGCATGGGAACGCTCGATGGCTGGTAAAGCCGGCGGCAACGTCGGCTTTACCTTTTGGGCCAACTGCGTCGAACGCAACCAGTTGTCGTCCCCCGCGAAAGCGGGGCACCCAATACGCCGCGGCGGCGTGAGACGTCGCGCAATCAACCACGGCCTCTGGAATACTGGGTCGTCCGGTCGAGCCGGACTACGACAGTGGGGACTCAATAATAGGTCCGCAAATAATCCGCGATGCTGGTGGGCTGGTTCAGCGTGCTCCAGTCGTAGGGATCGCCATACAGCAAGGCGCTGGCCTGGGTCTTGTAATCGGGCGCGACATTGTCCGGCTGATCGACCGGCTTGGCGAGGATATCGCGGTAGTTCTGGTAGGCCGCTTCGGTACCGATGAAGATGCAGACGCAATGGTTCGGCTCGGCATAGAGATAGCGCACCGTGCCGCCATCGCGGTGGATCACGAACCGATGCGGCGGCAGCGCGTGCATCGCCTTCTTGCCCGCTTCGTCATTGGCGACCTGGATGCGGAATCCGGCCGAGGAGAGATAAAAACTGTTCTTGTCGAGGAACGGCTTGCTCGGCATTTCCAGCGCCGCAAGCAGCGACGCGCACAGCAACAGCGCGATGGCCGGGACTGCGCCGAACGCTTTCGTGCCGCGCGCGCAAGATAAAGCCGGCAAGACCGCCGAAACCGATGCCATCAATCGAGTTCCCTTTCCGAAACAGAATTCGCCGCCTCGAGCCGGCTGCAACTCTCATGTGATCACGGTTCGAGACTGCTTGAACCCACGCGGGCGGTCAATCGACTAAGTCAGAATGGGAATATCGCCGGCAGTGCGCGACGCGGGCGGGATAGACGAGGTCCTGATGGCCATCAAGCTGCAATCGACGGTCGGCGGATTCTCCGATGAGTTCATGCGCAAGCTGCCGAGGCTGGAGCAGGCCATGGAAGCGAACGGACTCGATCCGGCCGCGTTCGTGATCTCAAAGGACCGTGCGACGCCACCCACCATCCCGTTCGTCGGGCCGTTCTTCTACGACTACACGGTGTTCATCGGCGACGAGAATTTCACCATCACCGAGCCGAACGACATCAAGTTCCTGGAATATTTTCATGGTCGCTGCGTCGCGCCGGATGATGCAGCGCCCGGGCAGGAGCTCGAACCGTTCACACGGCCGCCTGGACTGATCAGCCGCATCTTCCAATGGATGGCGAAGCCGATTTGAGAAGCTACTCGCCCCACTCGCGCGCCAGCTTGGCGAGTTCGCAGCCTTCACAATAACGGGCGTCCTTGAAGTCGATCCAGTTGTGCGCATAGACCCGGTCCAGCGGGATGCCGTAACGCGCCCGCAATACCTTGACCAGGATGCGCCAGGCCGCGACCTGTGCCTCGGTGGGTCCGCGCGTCACATCGGGGAAATTGCCGGCGAACTCCACGCCAATGGAAGTGTCCTTGTTGACCTGATGATAGGTCTTGCTGTTGTCGATATATTTGTTGTCGTTGCGCCCACCGCCGTCGGTATGGGTGGGGACGAGATGGTCCCCCACTGCCCAATAGACCGTGCCGTCGGTTTCGACCCAGACCATGACACCGCGCCGCGTCGGATTTTTGGATTGCGCCTGCGCGCCGCCGCGGGCCGAGCCTGCCGGGCCTTCGGTCTGGTGCACGATGATGTTGCGCCAGGGATGGGCCTTGGCCACGTCGCCCCATGGGGCCAGCCAGACCATTTTCAGGCCGGGGATATCGGGCGTGCCGGACGATCGCGCGATGGCGGCGAGATCGGGCGTTTGGGCGAAGGCGGGAAGAGTGAACACGATGGCGCAGAGCACGATCGCAAGGCGGCGGAGGTTCATGCGGGGGGATCCAGTGACGACCCCCTGAGTAACATGCTTCAGGCGCGCTTGCGCTGGCTCGCGTCCGCCATCACGGACATTTCGATCCCGGGCGCCAGCGGCGGCGCGGGATCATAGGTCGCAAAGCAGTTGCGGCCGTCCTTCTTGGCGTCGTAGAGCGCGTGGTCGGCCGCCGCGATCAGGCGGTCGGGGAATGCCCCCATCTCCCGGGTCCATTGCGCGACGCCGATCGAGACCGAGATCGGGATATCGCTGCCCATGCACTGTTCGGCGTCGGCGCGGCATACTTCCAGCACCCGGCGCGCGATCATCGCGCCCTCGCGCAAGGTCGAGGACGGCAGCACGATGCAGAATTCGTCGCCGCCGGAGCGCGCCAGCATGTCGCCGGGCCGCAGCCGGGTTTGCGCCATCAGGGTGAAATGCTGCAGGCAGGCGTCGCCGGCGGCGTGGCCGTAGGTGTCGTTGATGCCCTTGAAGCCGTCGAGGTCGATCACCAGCAATGCGAAGGGCTGGTTGCTGCGCTCCGAGCGGGCGCATTCCTCGGTCAGGCGCTGCACCAGATGGCGGCGGTTGCCGACGCCGGTGAGGTCGTCGAGCAGCGCCAGATCGGCGACTTCGCTGCGCAGATGGTCCATCGCCATCAGCAGGAAGCCGAAATTGAGCGCCATCGACAGGAACACCAGCACCAGGATCACGGCCGACTGCAGCTGGGAGAACTTCATGTAGGTGAATCCCCCGCCAATGCTGGTGAGGCCGGCAATCAGCCGGAAGCCGTAGATGGCGATGATCAGAAGGGCGATGATGCCGGCCAGCCGGGCACCCGGATTGACGCGGCCCTCATGCGGGGTCAGCAGCAGCTTCACACTCAGCGCCAGCGGCAGGATCTGGGCGATCGTGAACACCACCACCCGCGCCGGCGCGCTGTCATAGGCGAACATGAAGAAGCACAGGCCGGCGAGGCCGAGCCCGGTGACGACCGCGGTAGCGCGCCACGAAACCGGCTTGTCGAAGAATTTCTGGATGCCCATCGCGGCAAGGCAGAGGGCGAAAATCATGCCGGTGCCGGCGATCAGCAGCGGCCACAGCGCGTCGGTCATCACCCGCACCATCGCAACGGCGGCACCGGCGGCGGCGACAAAAGACGAGGCGGTCCAGAACCGCGCGGCGTCGAACCACGGATAGCTGCGGATCACGTAGGCCCAGATCAGGCCCAGCGCCAGAAAGTTGATGACGAACACCGTCCACAGCGTCGGAACGCTCAGCATCGCGAACCCGGGACATCAATGTCCCGTCTCCCCTGTTACAGACCGCCCGAAGCTTTCGCTCCCCGGACGCTTCCCCCAAAGACAATCCCCGTTGTCTTACGGACAAGGTGCGCCCGCGGCGCTTAACGGACTCTCACCGCCGCCTGCTAATCAGCGCCGTGGTTTTAAATTGATGAAGAGCGCGCGCGTTCGGGCATCGTTAAGCATGACGCGCGAGGTGGGGATGGTGGTCGGCGTGGCAATCTGGTGAAAAAACGCATCAAAACGCATAACAGCTGTGGATAACGTGATGACGGCGGCGTGACAGCACGCGGCAGTCGCCCGCGAATCTGTTGCAATCGCTATTGAGGATGTTGCGAGGCTGGCCCTCCGCCAAGCATGCCTCGGAGTCGCGTTTCAATCCATTAAAACCTTGAGAGGATTTACTATGGCTAAGAAAGCGAAGAAGGCGAAAAAGGCGAAGAAGGCGAAGAAGGCCAAGAAGTCGAAGAAGTGAATTCAGGCCCGGGTGGGGCGCTCAGTTCCGCCCGGGCTCCCAATTTCAAGCGATCAGTTTCGAAAGCAGCGGGCCTCGGGTCCGCTTTTTTGTTGCTGGGGCATGGCAACCACTCCCTCCCCGTCATTGCGAGCGCAGCGAAGCAATCCATACCTTGCTTTGCCGCTCGATGGATTGCTTCGCGGAGCCTGTCATCGGGCGCGCATTCGCGCGACCCGTTGGCTCGCAATGACGGCTGAGCAGTATCACCGCTCCGCGAATGCCAGCTTCGCCCCCAAGGCCGCGAAGCCCGCCGCGAAGCTGCGGCGCAGCCAGGCCATCACCTTGGGCCGGGTGATGACGCGGTCGCGGACACCAGATGCGAACAGGCCGTAGACCGCGAACACCGCAAACGTCATCGCCATGAACACCCCGCTCAATTCCAGCATCCGCGCCAGCGGATAGGCCTCGTCGACGGCGATGAACTGCGGCAGGAACGCCAGAAAGAAGATCGACAGTTTCGGATTGAGGATGTTGATCAGGATCGCGGTGACGATCACCTTGCGGCTCGATCGCCCCGCCGCCGGCCTTGCATCGGTCCTTGCGTCGATCGCAAGCGCTCCGGTCTCGCGCAGCGCCTGCCAGGCCATGTAAAGCAGATAGACCACGCCGCACCATTTCAACGCCGCGAACGCCAACGCGCTGGTGTGCAATACGGCGGCGAGCCCCAGCATCGCGGCCGCCATCTGCGGCAGGATCCCGAGCGTACAGCCGAAGGCGGCGGCGATCGAGGCGCGGCCGCCTTGCGTCAGTGCCACCGCCAGCGTGTAGAGCACGCCGGTGCCGGGGGATGCGACCACGATCAGCGTGGTCAGCAGGAAGGACCATGTCATCGATTAAACCCCATCGGCTGCGGACGCGACGTCGATCGGCCATATCATGGCGCGGCCAGCCGCGGAAGCAGGGGCCACGCGGCCGTTGGATACAAATTCTCGTCATGGCCGGGCTTGACCCGGCCATCCACGACTTCCTTCTCGCGGCCAAGACGTGGATGCCCGGCACGAGGCCGGGCATGACGGACAATAATGATGCCCCCGCTACGCCTCGCCGACCCGACTCCAGGCCAGCGACATCTTTTCGGCCTCGCGGATCACGTCGAGCGGCGTCCAGGGCTTTGACCAGAACTTGGCGCCGTCCGGCAGCGCCTGCCGCAACGGATTGCCCGAGGTCACGATCACGTCGATATCCGGATTGAATTTCTTGGCGACGTGCGCGAGCTCGACGCCGGTCTTGAGACCGGCGAGCTGGACGTCGGTCATCATCAGGACCAGGCTCGCCCCCGCCTCCTCCAGCACAAGTTCGGCGGCCTCCGCGCTTTCGCACTCGATCACATCCATGTCGCTTTCCTCCAGCAACAGGCAGATCATTTCCCGCTGCATCGGATCGTCTTCGACAACGAGCGCGGTCGCACGAAAGGGTTTTGTCTGTCCCATCAGTCGCCTCCCTCAATGGGCATTCATCAACATAACGGGGGTTAAGGCCCGAAACGGCCATATGGTTCGGTTCCAATTTGCGATAGATGATGGAACCCGGTACGCAAGCGCCCGGCCTGCCTGCTTTTTCACCTGTTGGAGCTGACCTCGCATGACCGTCATCAATGGATCGGCCGCCGCCGTCACCGGGGCTGCCAGCGGCATCGGCCGCGCGCTGGCGCTGGAATTCGCCGGGCGCGGCTGCGACCTGGCGCTGGCCGATCGCGACGAGGCGGGCTTGCAATCGGTCGCCGCCGAGATCGCGAAGGCGAGCCAACGCAAGGTCAGCACGCATCGGGTCGATATCGGCGAGCCGGACCAGATCGCAGAATTCGCCGCTGCGGCCAGCGCGGCGCATCCCAAGCTCAATATCGTCATCAACAATGCCGGCGTCGCCCTGCTCGGCCAGTTCAACGAGATCGAACAGGCGCAGATGGACTGGCTGTTCAACATCAATTTCTGGGGCACGGTGCACGGCACCCGCGCGTTCCTGCCGATCCTGGCGAAGCAGCGCGAGGCGCATATCGTCAACCTCTCCTCGATCTTCGGCATCATCGCGCCGCCCGGCCAGACCGCCTATTGCGCGGCGAAATTCGCGGTGCGCGGCTTTTCGGAGAGCCTGCGGCATGAGCTTGCGATGGCCAACAGTCCTGTGCGATTGTCGGTGGTGCATCCCGGCGGCGTCGCTACCAACATCGTGCGCAATTCGCGTACCGGTGTCGGCGTCACCGACAATGCCCGCCGCGCCCAATCGATCGACCGCTTCGATGCGGTGGCGAAGACCACGCCGCCGGCGGCGGCGCAGCGCATCATCCTCGGCATCGAGAAGAACCAGCCGCGGATCCTGATCGGCAACGACGCCTGGTTCATGGATCTGTTGCAGCGTTTCCGGCCGGCGACCTATTGGGTGCCGCTGGCGAAGCGGCTGGAGAAGGCGACGAACGCGGCGGCTAAGTAGGACGCGGTTGCCATACATTCGGTGTCGTCCCGGCGAAGGCCGGCATCCCCTCGGTGTCGTCCCGGCCTTGAGCCGGGACCCATACTCCGTGACGCGCGTTGTTGCAGAAGGTCGCTAACGCCGGCGTTCTTACCGATGGGCCGCGGCGTATGGGTCCCGGATCGCGCTTCGCTTGTCCGGGACGACGAAAATTAATCTCGCGGCACGATGCGCCCGAAGTTTTGCAGATCGTTTCGCCCTCTCCAATCAGAGGGCGCAGGGAATGCCGGATGCGCGCTGCACCCGCGATCTCGTGAGCAAGTTGCACAAAAAAATGCGCCCACGAGCATACAGGGCAGCGGAGAACATCCGACATTCCCTGCGCAATGGCTTTACGGCTTATAGCGAGCTCTCCCCGGAGAACGGCTCTTTTGCCTCCGTTGCGCCCCAAGAGGCGGTTGCCTCCAGGTGCATTGACGCCAGCACCGCGACGTCAGGACCACACGCCTTTGCCGTACGCTTTGCGCCGTTCGTTATCGGCACTTCGCGTCCACCGCGACCCGTCCCAACGATCGTGACGATCATGATACGCCCCTCTGGCGGGACGGGATGGGTTAGATGTGCCACCGATTTTATTTCTGATAAAGAGAAATATTTTTGATATCAGGACTTGACACGGATTCTGGCAATCAGAAATGATTTGCCCGTCGGGTTGATTTGCCGCGGTCATTCGCTGCATTTCGTCATTGCGAGCCACCGGGTCGCGCGAACGCGCGCCGATGACAGGCTCCGCGAAGCAATCCATAGAGCGACAAGGAAGAATGGATTGCTTCGTCGCTTCGCTTCTCGCAATGACGGGGAGAGCGAGATTTGTAGGGTGGGTTAGCCGAAGGCGTAACCCACCGCGTGGTGGGCGAAGATGGTGGGTTACGGCTTCGCCTAACCCACCCTACGCAGTCGGGATTGCCGCGACGACCTACCGCCCCACCAGTTGATCCGCGAAATACCCGATCGTCTTGCGATAGATCGTGGCCCGGTTCCACTCGCGCATCGCGTCGAAATTCGCGGAGCCCTCGTCATAGGGCGCACCGTTCTTGAAGCCGGAGACGTGGAGCAGATTGGCGGTCGAGGCGAGCACGTCGGGAACGCTGTGGCGCAGGTCGACGTGGCCGTTGCCGTCGAAATCGACGCCGTATTTGATGTAGGACGACGGCAGGAATTGCGTCTGGCCGATTTCGCCGGCGAAGGCGCCGATCAGGTCGCTCAACGGCAGGTCGCCGCGCTGCACGATCTTCAGCGCCGCCAGCAATTCGCCCTGGAACAATTCGGTGCGGCGGCAATCATGCGCCATCGTGGCGAGCGTGCGGATGACCGGCATCTTGCCGACGTCGCCCTTGCCGAAATCGGATTCCAGCCCCCAGATCGCGACGATGATCTGCGGCGGCACACCGAACTGCTTTTCGATCCGCGACAGCAAGGAGGCGTGCCGCTGCAGCATCTGCCGTCCCATGTTGATCCGCCCGGGGCCGACGCGGGTCGAGACATATTGCTCAAAGGTCTTGTTGAAGGTGCCGCGCTGGCGCCGGTCGAACGCCAGCACCTTCGGATCCTGCGTCACGCCCGACAGCGCCTGGCTGATCACGGCCTGCGAGATACCGGCGGCCGCGGCCTCCTGCGACATGACAGCCACGAACGCATTGAAGTCGCCGCCGCAGCGCGCGGCGAGTGCGGGGGTCGAGCTGATGGCGGCGCCGAACAGGATGGCGAAACAGAATCTGCGCATGCGAATCCCTTGTGAGGTCGAGGTTGTGTTGATCATGCCATGAGATGAAGGCGCGGGGCAGGTATCTTGTTGTCGTCCCGGTGAAGGCCGGGACCCATACTCCGCGGCCGGCGTTGTTGGAAAGGAAGATAACGACTAGCGTGTGAAATAACTACGGCCGGTGGTTATGGGTCCCGGCTCAAGGCCGGGACGACAGCTTCATTTGGCGCGACACCGGCCCCCGTGCGCAATTGCGCACTAGGCCGGGACGACACTGCCATGCACCGCCCGCCCCTCACTCCCCGCCGTCAATCTGCCGGCCCATCAGCGCGATCGCCTTTTGATAGACGCCGGCGGCGTTCCAGGCCTGGATGGCGGCGAAATTCGGCTCGCCGGGCTGATAGCCGGCGCCGGCGCGCCAGCCGTTTGCTTTGAGGAAATTCGCGGCCGAGCTCAGCGCGTTGCCGGCGACTTCGAGATTGCCGGTGCCGTAGGACAGGATGGCCTTGGGCATGAACTGGGTCTGGCCGACCTCGCCGTGCATCGAGCCGCGCGTCGCCGGCGACAGCACGCCGCGATCGATCAATTGCAAGGCTGCGTAAAGGTGCTCGGTGAAATAGGCCGAACGGCGGCAGTCATAGGCCAGCGTCGTGATCGACGACAGCATGTTCTGGTTGCCGCGCACGGCGCCGAAACCGGTCTCCATCCCCCAGATCGCGAGCAGCGGGCCCGGCGGCACACCGTAGCGCTGCTGGATCGAGGAGAACAAAGCGGCTTGCGAATTCTTCAGCTGACGCCCCTTGGCGACGATGGTGGTGGCGCCGCGCTTGGCGAGAAACTGATCGAGGGTGAGCTGAAAGCTGCGCTGGCCGCGGTCGGCATTGATGGTCGCCTGCGCATAGTTCGTCGCCATCATGGCCTGGATGGTCGAGGCACCGATGCCCTTGGCGCGGGCTTCGCCGGCGAACGACTGCTTCCAGGCGTCGAAGCCGGCCGCGGAGTTGCCGCATTGCGCGGCATTGGCTTGCGAGGACAGGGATGCGGCGAGCGCGGCCAGAACAAGGGGGAAGGCAAAAGCATGGCGAAAGAAGTGCATGGGAAAAACCGTCTCTGAAGTGTGCGGCGGAATATCAGGTTCGCTTCTGGAACGTCTATTAGCACGTCTATCCCTGCGCTTCGAGCGTTGCGGCAAAGCGACTTGGCCGGTATCCTGCCTTAAAAATACAGAGATTATCCGAATGGCCCTTCCGCACGCGATCATCAAGCCGCTCTTCGTCCTGCTCACTCTATCCCTGTTTACACCGGCCGCAGCCCTGGCGCAGGCCCGCGACGTGGCGGGCTCAAAGGATTTTCCCGGCATCGGCCGCTTCGCCGGCAGCGTGATCTCGGGCCATCAGGTGAAGAATTTCGATGTCGCGCGGATGCAGGCCGCCCCGTTCAAGGACGGCAAACCGGCCAATACGCCGCGGCTCGAAGGCCGCATCACCCGCATTGCCTATCGCACCGGCGCCGGCCCCTCGGTCGTCGAGGTGTCACGGAATTTCGAGACGCAACTGACAAAAGCCGGGTTCGAGCCGCTGCTCGATTGCGACACCGAAGCCTGCGGCGGCATTCCCTTCACCGAGGCGGTCGAGGCGCTGCCGATCCCGCAGATGTGGGTGGACGGTTTCAACTATCATTACTTTGCGGCGCGCAAGACCGAGAACGGGCGCGAGACCTATGCCAGCGTTCTCGTCAGCGAGAACAATCGCGACATCTATGCGCAGCTCATCGTCGCCGAACTCGGCGCGATCGAGAACAAGATGGTGGATGCGGATGCGATGGCCAAGGGCCTGCGCGAGGCCGGCCGCATCGCGCTCTACGGCATCTACTTCGACACCGACAAGGCAGTGATCCGGCCCGAAAGCCGCCCTACCCTCGAACAGATCGCAAAGCTGCTGGCCTCCCAGGTGTCGCTCAATGTGTACATCGTCGGCCACACCGACAGCCAGGGCCCTTACACCTACAACCTCGACCTCTCACGCCGCCGCGCCGAGGCCATCGCCGCCGAGCTGGTGAAAACCTATCACATCACCGCTCCGCGGCTGCAGACCGCAGGCGTCGCACATCTGGCGCCGGTGGGGTCGAATGCGAACGAGGCAGGGCGGGCGATGAACAGGCGGGTGGAGTTGGTGGCGCCGTAGGGGGGCTGGCGGGGGAACCGGCGTCGAAATTTCGCTCAGCCCGTATGCCGTATTTACCCCGCAATTCTCTTTGACAGCAGCGGCCTTATCGGCAACAAGCCCGCATGGCCAAGAAACCCGGGACCAATCCCAAAGGCGAGTTTGCCTTCTTCAATGTCGTCTATGAGGACGACTCGCAGAAGTCCAACCGGCGGGTGCCTGCCGAGCTGCTCGGCGGGCTCGACGGCGACGAGCCGGCGCGCGCGTTTATCCTGGAACAGGACCGCGAGATTGCCGAGAAATCCGGCAAGACGGCGCTGGAGATCAAGAGCATCAGCCGGGTTGGGGCGAAGAAGAAGTAGCAGCTTAGCAGGACGCGGGCGCGGCCGCAGACTCGGTGCACCTCTCCCGCTTGCGGGGGTCGAGACGAGCGAAGCTCGCTCTTAGGTCGGCGCGAAGCGCCGGGTTGGGGCTCTCTCCCCACGAAGAGTGTGACTCGCGGAGACACCCCCAC
>JBOHIT010000327.1:0-4788 GCA_050726155.1 Bradyrhizobium sp. | reverse complement strand
TCGTTGTCTCCTCGCTTGCCGAAAGCCTAGCATTGCCGGCGGACGGTGGGCGAGGACTAAAACTTCCGGTCTCTGCAAGCGCGAGGAAGAACCGGACTTACATCATCCGGCTCGTCCTCAATCCGCTTGCCGAGAGGCAGACGGCGGTTGCTTACTTCGGACAGTAAGCAACCCCGGTTCCGCCAAGCCAGCCGCCGATGCAGCCGGCGCCGATGAAAATACCCACGACGCCCTTGATGCCGATCGCGAGAATGCCGTCTTCATAGGTGATCGGGCCGACCGTGAGGCCGCCTGCGGCGGCATCGAGTTGGTCAAGCGACAGTTCACCATTGAGGTCGCGCGCAGCATTGCGTTCACTCATAGCTGTTCCTCCATTGTTGCGGCTGTCCTGCATAGGCCAACCCCGTTGGAGCGTAGTTGCGGAGAGGCTGGAGCACAGTGATGGGGATCACGCGGCCCGACGCGCAAGTCATTGCTGATATTCAGAAATCATGTCAAGCCCTAAAATATAAAATATTTCGCTTTATCCGAACGGCAAATCAGGGCACATCTTGATCCATCCTGTCCCGCTCAGAGGGGCGTTGGCCATCGTCACAACGAGGGACGGGTCGCGGTGGACGCGAAGTGCGCATGACGAGTGCGTATGGCGCGTACGGTGAAGTCGTGTGGTCCTGACGTCGCGGTGCTGGCGTCAATGCACCTGGAGGCAACAGCCTCTCAGGGCGCTACGGAGGCAAAAGAGCCGTTCTCCGGGGAGAGCTCGTTATAAGCCGTAAAGCCATTGCGCAGGGAATGTCGGATGTTCTCCGCTGCCCTGTATGCTCGTGTGCGCACTTTTCTGTGCACATTGCACGCGAGATCGCGGGTGCAGCGCGCATCCGGCATTCCCTGCGCCCTTTGATTTAGAGGGCGAAAGTTACCTGCAAACCTCGGGCGCATCGGGCCGCGAGAATGCGAAGTCGTATCTGCCGTCATTGCGGGCGAAGCGAAGCAATCCATCTCGCGGCATAACGGATGAATGGATTGCTTCGTCGCTTCGCTCCTCGCAATGACGGTGCTAGCATACAGCCCTAACAACAACGTCCGAGGAAACTCCCATGCTCACGCTTCATCATCTCAACGACTCCCGCTCGCAGCGGATCTTGTGGCTGCTGGAAGAGCTGGGCACGCCCTACGAGATGAAGCGTTATCAGCGTGACGCCACGACGCGGCTGGCGCCGCCGGAACTGACCGCGATCCATCCGCTCGGCAAGTCGCCCGTCATCACCGATGGCGACGTCACGATCGCGGAGTCCGGGGCGATCGTCGATTACGTCATCCGCAAATACGGCAAGGGCGCGATGATGCCGGCCCCCGGCAGCGCCGACTATGAGACGTATCAAGAGTGGCTGCATTATTCCGAGGGCTCGGCGATGCTGCCGCTGATGCTGCACCTCTATGTCAGCAGGCTGAAGGAGGCGGGTGCGCCGCTGCATCCGCGCATCGACAGCGAACTGGCCAACCACCTCGGCTATGTCGACCGCGCGCTCAAGGGACGCGATTTCTTCGTCGGCCCGTCGCTGTCGGGCGTCGACATCCAGATGAGCTTTGTCGGCGAGATGGCAAAGGTGTTCGACAAGCTCGGCCCGTACCCGAACCTGGCGGCGTGGCTGACCCGCATGCACGCGCGTCCTGCGTTCCAGCGCTCGGTCGAGAAGGGCGGGGCATACCGGTTTGCGAAGTAGCCCCCGCGTCGTTCCGGCCAAGCGAAGCGTGAGCCGGAACCCATACGCCGGGGCCGTGGAATGGGGCACTCTGGCAAACGGCTCGCTTCACTAATCGGCATTTGTGGTTATGGACCCCGGCTCAAGGCCGGGGCGACACCGAGGAGAGGCCGGCTACCTTGTCCCCCGCCATCCCCACCATATCTTGCATAAAATTCAGGCGCATACCGCAAGTGCTTGGCCGGCCCGGGCCGATGTGGTATCTCGCAAATGCAGCTTTCGACCGCCACACGTAACCGACCGTTTTGCCCTAAGGGCTTGCGGCGGTGGAGATATTTCGGCCCATGACCTCCAGCACCAAGACCGCTTCCGCGCCCGACTCGTTCTTTGTGGCCACGCTCGCCGAGGCCGATCCGGAAATCGCCGCCGCCATCAAGGGTGAACTCGGCCGGCAGCGCCACGAGGTCGAGCTGATCGCCTCGGAAAACATCGTCAGCCGCGCCGTGCTGGAAGCCCAGGGCTCGGTGATGACCAACAAATATGCCGAGGGCTACCCGGGCGCGCGCTACTATGGCGGTTGTGAATGGGTCGACGTCGCCGAGACCCTGGCGATCGAGCGCGCCAAGAAATTGTTCGGCGCGCAGTTTGCCAACGTGCAGCCGAACTCCGGCAGCCAGATGAACCAGGCGGTGTTCCTGGCGCTGCTGCAGCCTGGCGACACCTTCATGGGTCTCGATCTCGCCGCCGGCGGCCATCTCACCCATGGCGCCCCCGTCAACATGTCCGGCAAATGGTTCAAGGCGCAGCATTATACCGTGCGCCGCGACGACCAGATCATCGATATGGACGAGGTCGCGCGCCGCGCCGAGGAAGTGAAGCCGAAGCTGATCATCGCCGGCGGCTCGGCCTATTCGCGCGCCTGGGACTTCAAGCGCTTTCGGGAGATCGCCGACAGCGTCGGCGCTTACCTGCTGGTGGACATGGCGCATTTCGCCGGTCTCGTCGCCGGTGGTGTCCATGCCTCGCCGGTGCCGCATGCCCACATCACCACCACGACCACCCACAAATCGCTGCGCGGCCCGCGCGGCGGCCTGATGCTGTGGAACGACGAGACGCTGACCAAGAAGTTCAACTCGGCGATCTTCCCGGGCCTGCAGGGCGGTCCTTTGATGCACATCATCGCCGCCAAGGCGGTGGCGTTCGCCGAGGCGCTGCGTCCGGACTTCAAGATCTATGCGAAGAACGTGGTCGAGAACGCCAAGGCGCTGGCGGAATCGCTGCGCGCGCAGGGTCTCGACATCGTCTCCGGGGGTACCGACAACCATCTGATGCTGGTCGACCTGCGGCCGAAGGGCCTCAAGGGTAACGTCTCGGAGAAAGCGCTGGTTCGCGCCGCGATCACCTGCAACAAGAACGGCATTCCCTTCGATCCCGAAACGCCGTTCGTCACCTCGGGGCTTCGCCTCGGCACCCCGGCGGCGACCACGCGCGGCTTCGGCGTCGCCGAATTCCAGCAGGTCGGCTCCATGATCGCCGAAGTGCTCAACGCGCTGGCGCAATCGCCGGACGGCAAGGCGCCGCTGGTGGAAGCCGCGATCAAGGAACGGGTCAAGGCACTCACCGACCGCTTCCCGATCTACAGTTAAGGTCTTAGCCGGATGCGATGTCCCAGCTGCAACAGTCTCGATACGCAGGTGAAGGATTCGCGCCCCACCGAGGATTCCGCCGTGATCCGGCGGCGGCGGGTCTGCATCGCCTGCAATTTCCGCTTCACCACCTTCGAGCGGGTGCAGTTGCGCGAACTGACCGTGATCAAGCGCAACGGCCGCCGCGTGCCGTTCGATCGCGACAAGCTGGTGCGCTCGCTGCAAATATCGCTGCGCAAGCGCCCGGTCGATCCTGAGCGGGTCGAGAAGATGGTCTCGGCGATCGTGCGCGAACTGGAAAGCGGCGGCGAGGCGGAGGTTTCCTCGGAGGCGATCGGCGAGATCGTGATGGAGCATCTGCGCCAGCTCGACGACGTCGCCTATGTGCGTTTCGCCTCGGTCTATCGCAATTTCCGCGAGGCCAAGGACTTTGAAGCCGTGCTCGGCGAGCTGTCCGGCGAGGAAGACGCACGGGTCACCGCGTTACGCAAATGATCTTCCGTATCCTGGAAGACCAGTACGCGCAGAAATCCAGGGAGTCCAAGGCCGCCGACGCGCGCTATATGCAGCTCGCGCTGACGCTCGGCCGACGCGGGCAGGGCCGCACCTGGCCGAACCCCGCCGTCGGCGCGGTCGTGGTCAAGGACGGCGTCATCGTCGGCCGCGGCTGGACCCAACCTGGCGGCCGGCCACATGCCGAGCCCGAGGCGCTGCGGCGCGCCGGCGAGACCGCCCGCGGCGCCACCCTCTATGTGACGCTGGAGCCGTGTTCGCATTTCGGCAAGTCGCCGCCTTGCGTGGATGCCGTGATCGCATCGGGCATTGCCCGCGTGGTGTCGGCGATCGAGGATCCCAACCCGGAAGTCGCCGGCCAGGGCCACGCCAGGCTGCGCGCGGCCGGAATCGTCGTCGATGTCGGCCTCAACGCCGCGGAAGCCGCGCGCGATCACGCCGGGCATTTTCGCCGCATCCGCGACAAGCGTCCGCATGTGATCCTCAAGCTCGCGGTCTCGGCCGACGACAAGATCGGCGCTGCCGGCGGCAAGCCGGTCGCGATCACGGGCGAAGCCGCAAGGACGTGCGTGCATCTGTTGCGCGCGCAGTGCGACGCCATCCTGGTCGGGATCGGCACCGTGCTGGCGGATGATCCGGTGCTGAATTGTCGTCTGCCGGGCATGGAGCCACGTTCGCCGGTGCGGGTGGTACTGGACCGCGCGCTGCGCATTCCCGGCACCAGCCGCCTGGTGCAATCCGCGCGCGAAACGCCGCTCTGGATGATGACGTCCGACTTTGCCGAGGCGTCGGCCGCCATGAAGCTTGGCGCCGCCGGGGCGCAGGTGATCCGCGTCGCCGCCACCAGCACGCCGCCCGGGCTGAATCTGGCCGCGATGCTGCATGCGCTGTCTAATAAAGGCATTTCGCGGCTGCTGGTCGAGGGC